>NZ_JAQMSE010000231.1:0-5084 GCF_028330045.1 Aphanizomenon sp. CS-733/32 | reverse complement strand
TATTTTGTTCGTTTCGTCGCTGTAGCCTTCTTTGTTTTCGCTACGCTCAAATACAATTTGGGCTACGCAACTCAACTCACGCGCATTCATCCCACGCTCCTAAGAGTGAGACGTGGGGCTTCTGCTGATTAAGCTAAAAAGCAAGAAGTGACCCGGGGATATTGAGTTAACGATAAGCAAAGTTCCATCAAAAAGATATTGTCATAATTACGGATTTTGGTATGATATTCTCAGTCAAAACTCTACTTATTAGTTTCAGTAGTTGTAGAAGTTTTAGTACCCCTGAGGAGAGTGCCTAAAAAGTAGCAAGAGCTAATAATAAATGACAAACACCTGGATATCATAGGAAAATCACTGAGTAGATTCCGCGAAGTAAATTTTCATATTAATTTGTAACCTGATAGCTTTTCTTAATTAATTTTTAACTTTGGCAACATCTTTTTAGAATTATGAACAAAAAGATCCCCAAAGACAAATATCCCCAACTTCTTTAAGAAGTCGGGGATCTGACTTGGTGATGTTAAACTACTTGGCTTGGGTTGATACTGTTAAAACCTGTGGTGGTGAAGCATCTGGTGGATACAGAAAGTCAACTTGGACTAAAGATGTATTTCCTGGTTTTATATCTAATGAGATTAATGGTTCTCCTAATTCACCGCGCTTTTGAACTAAATGTACAAATTTATTTTGCCATTTTCCCTGATCTTGATAACGTAAGCGTACAGTTCCTCGGAAAAAGATTTGACGAGTGGGTAACTTAAAAAAGCGCAGTCCAGGTTGACTTAATTGATTTTCTTTGAGGGGAGTTTGAATCCCAATGCTCACAGTTTGTGGATTTTGAGTATTGTTGTATAAAGGTAACTTGAGACTATATTGAATCCCATAATTGCCATGAGCGTAATAAGCGGTGTCAGGATAACGCACTAACATCGGTGCGGTTTGAATTTGATTTGTGCCTAATGTTCCTCCATGTAAGGTACTCAAACCGTAGGAAAAGGCCGCACCAGGTTGAGGAATAGTTAAATACTTGCTTTTCGGTGCATCTACTATATCTGCTAACCATCGAGAACCCTTGGATACTCCGGCTACACGCCCGTAAATTGTCGGTTTGTTGTTGCCAGTGATGGTTGTGGGGACTTTATCTCTAGGGGTAGATAATTCACCATTATCTAATAAATTTTGCCATTCTGCTAAATTCGGCGATCGCTCACTACCATCAGTATTTGTGCGGGCAAACATCGCTAAACTAGCAGCATAAATATTACCATTGCTTCGCAGTCGCAGATATGTAGACCGACCATTTAAAGGAGGTGTTAATCCTTGCACGGGAATGGGTAAGTTTAATAACATTTGGCTTTCCCCTGGGGGAATAACAATTTGGGGAGGGAAAATATCTTGTCTTTTTCCTCTCAAAATATCAGACATAACTCGACTTCCAGGTCCAGAAAAAACTGTGCCTAAGTCATTGGGAATTAAGGATGCTAATTCTTTAAATGGGGCATCTGGTTGACTTAAATAACTCCCACCTTGCAATATATTGACTGTTACTGCTTGAGAACCAGGGTTATGTAAGATGATGCCCAAGTACAAAGAACGTAAATCTTCTGGTGGGTCAGCTTTAGCAATATGATGGGCAAAAATATCAAATTGTCCCCGCAAGGGAAAACCTAAATGGGCTGATGGGACTTTTTTTCCCGTTGCGGGAAAGGTAGAAAGTAAAATTCCTTCTTTTAATACCAATTCTGGACTATTACTATTAAATACTGGTAATGAATCCAATCTTCCTGGCAAAGGCCGGACTGATTGTATTTGTAATATTTCTTCGGGTGGTGGTGTGGCAGGAGTAGCTTGAGCAAGGGTGAAAGCAAGTAATAGTGGCAACATAATACTGAGTAAATTTGTTTAAACAGACGTTAATCTCTCTACAGAAGTGCCAAGTTATTCATGATCAAAACGAAATCAGCGATCATCTCTAGGGAATTTTCCGGGTTTAAAATTGGGACATGAACAAAAATACACTTAATTGACGGTTGGGAGTGGTGTAAATAGCCCAAGACTGAATAATAAAGTCCCTCACAGACAAACTTACCACAGTCGTAGCTAATCTCAACTGCGGCTGTTCCGACTAATAATTTTTGGAGATCAACGCTGGTTTGGAAAATATTTTCGGGGGAATTTATAGAGATGCTTGTACCACGAGCAAGGACTTCAACGCTTAATTGGGAACGACTTGCAGCCATACCACAACAGATAATGTAATCTGGTTGGAGTTCATTAATTTTGGTAATGACCCGAGAACTTGCCAGTTGCACATCTACCGGTAAATGGGGCAAAAAAATTAAATCATGGGGGAGTGCAGCCATTTTGGCTAGTCCGAGTAACAAGTCATCGGATGAATTCGACTCTTGTTGGCTTAACCAAATGTCAAAAGAAGTTAATAGTATTTTTTTTTGCATTATAAATAATAATTAGAATTAGAATAATTAAAAGCCCTCCCTCATAAATTTACAAGGAGCAGCTAAATGGCAGTGATTGCAGTTGTTGATTACGATATGGGAAATTTGCACTCTGTTTGCAAAGGATTAGAAAAAGCTGGGGCGACTCCTCTGGTTACTTATTGTTCTCAAGAGTTGGCAAAGGCAGATGCTATAGTTTTACCAGGAGTGGGAGCATTTGATCCAGCGGTACAACATTTGCGATCGCGTGGTTTGGAACAACCGATTAAGGATGCGATCGCCTCTGGTAAACCGTTCTTGGGTATTTGTTTAGGATTACAAATTTTGTTTGAATCCAGCACCGAAGGAACGTTACCAGGACTAGGAATTGTGCCAGGAAAAGTCCGCCGTTTTTGTTCTCAACCGGGGATGACGATTCCCCACATGGGTTGGAATCAACTCCAACTTAACCAACCAAAAAACCTTTTGTGGGAACATTTGCCTATAGATCCTTGGGTTTATTTTGTCCATTCTTACTATGTTGAACCGACAAATCCCCAAGTGCGGGCGGCAACTGTGACTCATGGTGATCAAAGTTTTACAGCAGCGATCGCTCATGATAATCTCATGGCTGTCCAATTCCATCCTGAAAAATCATCAAATGTAGGATTGCAAATCCTCTCTAATTTTGTGGCTCAAGTCCGTGAAAAAGTTTTTGCTTAACAAAAGTTTGCAATATTTTCAGGTGTGAAACTTTGATACAATCATCTGCTACTAGCTATCAGTTCAAGATTAATGATAAATAATTCCTGGATGCTACAAGTCTCCAGATTTATCTCTGGAATCAATCCGAAATCCAAAATCCAAAATCCAAAATCCGATGATCAGTAAGTAATGAGTCTAAGAATTTACGGGAATCGTCTGCTGAAAACTTTACCAGGTGAACATACCAGACCTACCAGTGCGCGAGTCCGGGAAGCATTGTTTAATATTTGGCAGGGGAGAATCGGTGGTTGTCGTTGGTTAGATTTGTGCGCCGGTAGTGGTTCTATGGGTGCGGAGGCTTTGTGCAGAGAAGCCAGCGTCGTCATTGGCATTGAACAATCAAGTCAAGCCTGTGCCATTATCCAAGAAAACTGGCAACAGGTAGCCAAACCAGAACAGAAATTTCAGCTATTGCGGGGAAATATTACTCAACAGTTAAAAAAATTATCAGGTCAAAAATTTGACAGAATATATTTTGACCCCCCTTATACTAGTGGATTATATGAACCAGTATTACAAGCGATCGCTCAATATCAACTTTTAGATTCCCAGGGAGAAATAGCAGTCGAACATCGTCACCAAGATTGGACACCACTAACCATCCCCAACTGGGAAATCTGCCGTCACAAAAGCTATGGCAAAACAGCTTTGACATTTTATCAGGAAACAGGTGACAGGTGACAGGTGACAGGTTATAGGGAATAGATGTTCTTCTTTCTTTCTCCTGAACTCCTGACTCCTGACTCCCTAATCAATATCAGCCGCCCAATTCAGTAGGACGCTTATATTGTCTATAAGCAGCGTAAAATAAACCGCTTAAAGTTACAAAAACTAAACCAAGCACGATACCTGATAGTAATGGTTCAACCACTGTAAAGCTCCTTGTTGCAATTATTGAAAGATTCGATTCCTGTTTTTCATTTTACCAAATTTGGCATTAATCCCGCGCTCTATAGTAGCTTTAAATATAAATACTAGATAAAAATTATCATTTGTACTTGCGAACACCATCAAGAAATTTTAAGCTATGTGTAGGAAATGAAAACTTGCACACCATCAAAGCAAACCTTTTGGATAACCAGCTAATCAAACCCGAAACCCTCATTCAACAGTTCGTTATCTTCACCGTAGCGATACTGATAGCCCTCCCATTAATCCTATTTGGGATGGAAATCGTCAAAGCCTCCGATCCTTATGTTAAAAGTGTTCTATCCCATCAAGGTAACCTAGTCCAGGGAAAAGCTATTTTTCAAATCAACTGTGCTGGTTGTCATGGTTTAGACGCAACCGGACTAGTTGGACCAAGTTTACGTGAAATCTCCAAATATAAATCTCGCTATGGACTAATTCATCAAGTAACTAGCGGTGAAACTCCCCCCATGCCCAAATTCCAGCCTAGTGTCCAAGAAATGGCAGACCTCTTAAGCTATTTAGAAAGCTTATAAATATTTGTGCATGATTAAAAAATTCTATGGACTTGCTGATAAATTATCATGCTAATTTAAATATTTCTAATAGATATAGAAGCTGGCAACTGGTAATAAGGAAACGCAACAAGAAACAGACAACAAAAGTGTTTATAACTACATTTATATGAAATTAAACAAATTAATCCTTTTATTAACCATTATGACATCATTAGTTATGCCTTTAGTGAATTTAGAATTATTTAATTCAGAAATTGCATTAGGAAAGACACCCCAAAAGCGAATTATTAAAGGATCTGGAGTAAATTTTATAGATGATAGGACTTACGCATTGACAGGATCAACCAAATATGAGGTATGGGTTTCGGGCATTTTAACGTGATTTTTTGATGATTTTTGAGCGCTCGCTATTGAGCAGAAGTTAATCACCAAAAGCCTGAAACGAGGGATTTTCGTT
>NZ_JAQMSE010000230.1:0-33567 GCF_028330045.1 Aphanizomenon sp. CS-733/32 | reverse complement strand
TTGTTGTCCCAAAATAGTTTCCATTGAAGGCAGGGCAAGACCTTCTGTAAAGCTGCCAAATTTTGCACCGAGTCCCCCAATTTGTTTACCTAATTCTTTGAGTTGGCGGTCAGTCGCCTTCTGTTGCTGACTAACTTGTTTCAATAGTAGGTCAGTTTCTTTTTGAGCAGTAGCTAATTCTGCTAACAGTTGCCATACGTCTTCTGATGTGGTTGCCATAGATGATTTTCTCCGTAATAATGTTTATTATAATCTGCCAAACTTATAAAATTTGGTAAACCCTAAATGCTGGTAATTATACACAAAAACAACGTTTCAGTCCATTCCACCACTGCCCCATAAGTATCTCCCGTATGTCCACCCAACTGATAATTAAACCAAGCTGCGGTAACAACAGAAATCACAGTTCCAGCTACAACCATCCCTACAGCTAAAACTAATTTCTGGGGATAAATTAACCAAACAACAGCACTCAAACCTAGCAACAAAAAGAAGCTTGGTAACAAATCCAAATGAGAACGAATCGCCTGTTTATGAAACGCACCTTTACCAGTCGGTTTCAGATAAGGGTATTGACAAATAGCTATTTGTTGTCCCCAGCGTCCCCACCCACAAGCCGCCATTAATACAAAATAATGATTTTCAGTTATATCTGTTAAAGCTGTTATTTTCAAAATAATAATCACAATGGCGGACATTGCCCCAAACGCACCAGTAGCACTATCCATCATTACCTGCAATCTGCGTTGAGGATCACCCACCGCTAAACCATCGGCTGTATCCATTGCTCCATCTAAATGTAACCCTCCCGTAATTGCTATCCACGCACCCACTACCAAAGCATTACGAGTTAGCACGGGGACACCTAAATAATTCATCCCTGTATCTAAACCACCTAAAATTCCCCCAATCATCAACCCAATTACTGGCGCAAAACAAGCAACCTTTTGGAAGTCTAAGTTTTGTAAATAGGGTAAAGGAATAGCAGTATAGAAAATTACAGCCGCAACTAAATTTAAGAACTGCTGTTGCCACCAGCGTAAAACGTTAGCCATACTTGAGAAAGAGTTCAATTAGCCAAATGCTTCCGGTGTTCATGAATATAAATGTTCTGATCATAGATTACTCCCAGACTGGCAATTTACCGCCAATAATTAGCCGATCGCCTCCCACCTGATATTTTGGAACTATGGGAAATTAACAATCCATCTCTTCGATTGTCTGGCTGCGTTGTCACTCACCTTCCATAACCCGCTATTTCTCTATGAGTCATCATCTACCCCACACAAAAATACCAGCGCCGTGTATAGTCAACACAGGCATAGTTGTCAATAAACTCGATATCCGCAGATTACTGCATGATTTAGGTAGAGTCCACTACACCTACACCCAAGAAAATCAGCTATTGAGTGAGGGTGAAGGGGATGTAATGGAAGTGTTCGCTGATTCTCATCGCTCTACCTTAGTCACGAATAATGCACTATATGTGAATGTGGATAGTTTTGATTATCTAGAATTAAAACAATCTCCACAACAAGAAACCTACTTCGACTTAATCCAAGAGCAAATGTGTTTACGCTTGATTCCCCTGTCCACACCTTTGCAAACACGACGCGATCGCCAATTTAATGTCACTGCGATCGAAGCCATGATGGATCAAGTCCTAGCAGCTAGATGGGATGCAGAAATTGATGACGACTGTTGTGATTCTTTTTAAAGGAGTCAGGAGTCAGGAGTCAGGATGTAAAAATATAGGAATTGCAGATTGCCCTACGCTCTTAGCAAACCCTCACAAAACAATCATATCCTCTCTGGGGTGATAGTGGATTGCGGGGTGTCACCCTCACAAGACAAAAAAACCCATGAACTGTCCTAAGTAACACTAGAAATGTTAAGTTGATGGATAAATTTAGATAACTAGTATTTTTGCTTTGAGCGCCAACTTTTCCTTTGAAAGTCTCGCTACCTGTAGTCAGACTAAAGCTAGAGCCGGAATATTTTCTACTCCCCACGGAATCGTAGAAACACCCATATTTATGCCTGTGGGAACATTAGCTAACGTCAAAACTATCACCCCTGCCCAACTGGGAGCAACAGGAGCGCAGATGGTTTTAGCTAATACCTATCATTTACATCTCCAACCGGGAGAAGCCATCGTTGCTGGTGGTGGTGGGTTACATAAATTCATGGGTTGGTCTGGACCAATGCTCACAGACTCCGGTGGATTTCAGGTTTTCAGTCTGAGCGAAATGCGGAAAATCACTGAAGAAGGTGTAACTTTCCGCTCACCTCATGATGGGCAAATCATTAAATTAACCCCAGAACGCTCCATTGAAATTCAGAATGTTTTAGGGGCGGATGTGATCATGGCTTTTGATGAATGTCCTCCCTATCCTGCCACCCGTCAGGAAGTAGAAGCTGCTACAGACCGGACATACCGCTGGTTAAAACGCTCTATATCCGCCCATCAACGCCAAGATCAGGCATTGTTTCCCATTGTTCAAGGGGGAGTATATTTAGATTTACGCGCCCGTGCTGCTCAAGAATTGGCGCAGTTGGATATGCCGGGATATGCCATTGGTGGGGTGAGTGTAGGTGAACCAACGGATTTAATGGCGCAAATCGTGCAAACGACAGCCCCGCTGTTACCGGTGAATAAACCCCGTTATTTGATGGGTGTGGGGACTTATCGAGAAATGGCCATAGCCATCGCTTCTGGTGTAGATTTATTTGATTGCGTTATTCCCACCCGCTGGGCTAGACATGGAACAGCTATTGTTGCCGGTGAACGCTGGAACATCAAAAATGCTAAGTTTCGTGAAGATTTTACCCCATTGGATACAACTTGCCCTTGTTACACCTGTAAAAACTTCAGTCGGGCTTATTTAGCTCATTTAGTGCGATCGCAGGAAATATTAGCTTATACTTTGTTGACTATTCATAACATCACCGAACTAATTCGCTTTACCCAAAAGATTCGCGCATCTATTTTGAGCGATCGTTTTGTCACTGATTTTGGTCATTGGTTAGAACCATCAGAAATTGAACTAGAAAAAACCGATAACTGAATCAACACAATCCCTATCAACCATAATCACAACATCATCATTAAACTTCTGGTTCAATACCAAGGGACTTTAATTGGGCAATTAGACGATCATTTTTCTGACGTTCTAATTCCGCCCTTTCCTCACCACTTAACAACAAATTACCCTGTAAATCCCAGAACCGTAACCAAGGTAATTCAAGATTTTGATATTTACCCTGCCAAATTCCTAACTCAATTCCCAAAGGTGCGATCGGAAAATGTCTACGTTCATTGGCTGCTAATAATTGATATTGTCCTTCAATGAAATGATAAACTTCTATGCTGGCTTTTTTTACTTCATAAATACAATAAAAAGCTGGATGAATTACCTGTTCATAAATCCAAAATTTACCTTTCCAGGAAGTGCTATCTCGTTCTTTATCACCATTTCCAGAAACAAATTCTAACACAATTAATGGAGCAATAAATTCCTGCCAAAGTACATAAGAATTTCGTACTTCACCATTGACAACAGGTGGCACATTCGGCACATAAAACCATTTTGGAAATTCTGCACCGCATTCTGGAGTGTAAGTCATTTTCCAATAGATACCTAAATCATGTCCAATACAATATTGACCATCTGGGTGATATTTTTGTAATATGGGTTTGATAGATTCTGTTAGTAAAATACTTTGAAAATGTTCTTGCCAATTTTGACCTACGGTACGCTTCGCTAACACAGGCGTAGTGTCAGACTCTGGTAGTTGAGTATGGTCTGGAAAACCATTTTTAGCCGTAGAGTCGCCGTTAACCATTGTATACTCTCACTTTTTGATTGAGTGCATAAACTATTATATACCAATTACCTGGGTTTTCCCAATGTCGTAATATAGATTACTGCTTCATCTATAGGGATACCTAAGACATCATTTACTTGGTCATCAAAAAAGCCAGCGATACCACTGACACCTAAGTTAAGACGAATGGCTGCTAAATTAAGCCTTTGTCCTAAAATACCTGCATCTAAGTGTAAGTAACGATAAACACGATCTCCGTATTGAGCGATCGCATTTTTTAAATCAGCGGTATGAAATAATACTGCACCTGCATCTCTGCCTAATTCCTGCCCTAAACATAAGAAATGTAATTCTCGACGGAAATTTTTAAACCGAATTTGCCGTAATTCTTGGGCTTTAGGTGCGTAATAATAACAACCTGGATCTAATCCTTGCACTCCAGAAACAGCTACAAATGTTTCTATTAAATTCAAATCGAAATAATCAGGATGAGGATCTAAATTTTGGTCAATATAATTTTGTGGTTGATAAGTAAAATCAAGTAAAGCCTTCAATTCATCAAAACTTAAATCATCACCAGTATAAGCACGAGTTGAACGGCGTTTATAGATAGTATTCGATAAATCTGCTAAATCTTCTCCCCAATAAATTGGTGTAGTTCGGGTTGAAAATTTTTCACAAAAAGGGAAGTTATACTTGTCTTCCAAAGATTTTTCTAATTCCACATTGGGTAAATTTAACTTACTATTATTATCCACCGGGATTTGCGTATTTAGATGAAAATATTTCAGCAATTCACCATCAGGAATAGATGGATAATTAGTGGCAGTTGTCGAAGGTAAAGCAGTCCGGCCTAGTGGTAAATTTTGGCGAACATCTAACAAATCTGCTAAGGCTAAAACAGCGGTTGTTCCTTCTTGTTCATGATCAATATAAAGTAATTCATTCACAGCTTCATCGGCAAAACCGCCAATTAAATGAGAGCGATAATCGGCAATATTACAAGCCAACTGAATATTACTTAAAAGATGCCCCGTGTCAAGAAAAATTCGCCGATAAGCCCTGTCTTCATAACGCCAAGCCGAACGATAAAAAACCGCAGTTGTAATAATAGCTAATTGGGTACTTTCTAGGGAAGGATGCCAAAAACAAGCAGATTGTAAACTTTGCCAAACATCACTTTCCCAAAAGTGCATTAAAGAATGAGTTCGACATTGATAGTTATACAGTCCCGGCGGTAATAATGGTGTCCCGCGAGAAACTAAATATACTTCAGCCGGATATAATCCCCCCGCACTAGGGGCAGAACGTAAGTATACTGTATTACCCAAAGAAGGCATTTTTGCCGTGAGTCCATAACTGTGAAATAATAGTTGAGAAAGCCGCCACCACCATTTGGTATCTTGGTTATTGGCAACAGTTACCGCTGTTTCTTGCAGATAAGGTTTGAGGTCAATATCAGAACCAATTTTGTACTCTTTGAACGGTACTGGCTGTTTATTCCAGTCTAAATTACGACTTTTAGAAGCCAGGGTTTCGGGGTGGTACTTAGTCCGGTCGTGATAGTGTTGGGAAATGGATTGTTCTATTTCTGGCATAGTAATTTTAATATCCTTGTAGTCCTACTTTTGATTTTGACATTTATTAGTTCCATTAATTCGTACTAATCAGTACAATTATCAAAATTAAAAATTAACCCCAAAAAAGTGATTTTTCTGGTAAAATTCCCTCTTCCCCTGTCATGGAAAAGATTGACAAAATGATGCCTGTACGTCAAACTCTATCAACATCTGATATTCAACTTTCTTATTTAGAATGGAATCAAGGTCAAGAACCATTACTGTTATTACATGGTATGGCTGACCATGCCTTGGTTTGGTCTAGTTTGGCAGATTATTTAGCAGCAAATTACCATATAGTTGCGCCAGATATGCGTGGTCATGGTGAGAGTAGTAAGCCAGAACACGATTATACCTTTGCCAGTGCGATCGCTGATTTGGAAGCATTAATGGACAAACTAGGATGGTCTGCGGCTCATATCGTCAGCCACTCCTGGACAGGAAAATTAGCCGCTATTTGGGCTAGAGAGAACCCAGCCAGATTAAAAAGTATCACCTTAGCAGATCCCATTTTTATCTGGAAAATGCCCAGTTTCCTAAAAATCACATTTCCTCTCTTGTATCGCGTCTTACCTTTCCTCAAAAGTATGGGACCATTTACCAGTTACCAAGAAGCTGAACAAAAAATTAAACAACTCAGTCAATATCAAAATTGGAGTTCTTTACAACAGCAAGTTTTTCAAGCCGCAATAGAACAAAAACCCGACGGGACTTGGGGTAGCAAATTTACCATAGCCGCCCGTGATGGCATTTTTGATGCAGTCATGAAAGTACCAGGTTTTATTCACCCAGTTGATACACCTGCCCTCTTTATACAACCAGAAAAAGGCGTAAACCGCCAAAACTGGCAAATTCAACCTTACAAAACCAACCTCAAAAACTTAAATCTATGTCAAGTTCCCGGAAATCATTGGCCATTTTTAACCAACCCCACAGAATTTAATCAAACAGTCGCCACCTTTTTAGCATCACAAACATGAGATATAGCAGGAGTCAGGAGTCAGGAGTTAGGAGTTAGGAGTCAGGAGTCAGGAGTCAGGAGTCAGGAGTTAGGAGGAAGAAAGAAGAAAGAAGAAAGAAGAAAGAAGAAAGAAGAAAGAAGAAAGAAGAAAGAAGAAAGAAGAAAGAATTAAGTAGAGGCGCAAGGAAGGGAAATATTCTTTTGCAACTGACAACTGACCAATTACCAATTACCAATTACCAATTACCAAATTATGAGCCTTTGCATTAATCCAGTTTGTCCTCAACCTAACCATCCAGATAATGACGAAAACCGTTTTTGTCAAAGTTGTGGTTCTCAATTGGAATTGATAGGACGTTATCGAGTATTACGTTTATTGAGTGATAAAACTGGATTTGGCAAAATTTACGAAGCCTACCAACAAGACACCCCAAAAATTCTTAAAGTCCTCAAAGAACAATTAACAAATGATAGTAAAGCCTTAGCACTATTTCAACAAGAAGCCAACGTTTTACAACAACTAAATCATCCAGGGATTCCGCAAACAGAAGGTTATTTTCCCTATCAAACCAGAAATAATCTTATCTTGCATTGTATGGTGATGGAAAAAATTGAAGGACCAAATTTAGAACAATGGTTAAAACAACAACAAAACCGTCCCATTTCTGAAGCCCAAGCCATAGTCTGGTTAAAACAACTATTAGAAATATTAGATTTAGTACATAACCAACAATACCTGCATAGAGATATTAAACCATCAAATATCATGATTCGTCCAGATGGACAATTAGTATTAATTGACTTTGGTACAGCCAGAGAAATTACCAGAACCTATCTAACCAATGGTGGAGGAATGACAGCAATTTCATCATCAGGTTATAGTCCTCCAGAACAAATGCAAGGACAAGCCATACCTGCATCAGATTTCTTTGCTTTAGGACGGACATTTGTATTTTTATTAACAGGATTTCCCCCCGAACAATTATATAATCCTCATTTAGATATTTTACAATGGCGACATCATGCCAATCATATTTCTCCATTATTATTAGATTTCATTGATTGGTTAATGTCAACAGCAGTCAATCAACGTCCTAGCAATGCAGAAGAAATTTCCAGAAGATTAGCAGAAATTGAAGCTAAACTCACAACAAATACATCCGCAACCGTGAATATTGGCGGGTTAGCAAAAACAGAAATAATTAATCAACTAACTACCAATAATACCGTTATTACCCCGCCCAAACAACCGGAAAAATTATCATTATTATCCTGGTTCGCCGCTTTAATAGTTTCTTTATTACTACTTTGGTGGGTATCATTAGCATTTAGAAATACCAAATTTGCGGCTTTACCCCCTGACTATGGACAAGCACCAATTAAACAAGGTAAAGTTGATTATTTTCCCTATGAAGAAGGAAAAGATAGTCAAGGGAGAGTTGCCGAATTTAATATTGCAGTTTTATCAGTAGAATACAAATGGCAATTAGGCAGCACTTATCAAATTAAATATAATGATCAAATTATGAGTCTTGATTCTTTAAAATCTAATTTAGAACAAGAAGGAATTCAAAAAATTATGGAAAATCCCAGCGAAATTATTTCTGTAGGAACAGCTTCTTGTGAGGGTGATATTACCGCCGAACAAAGCCGCGCCTTAGAACGTTCTAAACAAATCCAATTATTAGCAAAAAAGATATTTAGTAACACACCCAGTGTTAAAGGTTATCGCTTATTAAATCTGGGACAATTTCAGAGAAAAGATTGTCAAGTAAGTCTTGATTCAACAGCTTATCAACGCAGTATTATTATCATTGGTGTCAAAAAACAAGCTGAAGGGGTAATATTGGATGAAGCCTTAAGAGATAGATTAGAGAAAAAGCCTTTTGCTGATTTTAAATTAGAGGATTATTCTCTAGGTTCAATAGATAAATTTAAAACAGTACCTAGTAATTTATAATCCACATTCCGCAGATGTGGTTTTAGAGATTTAACCAAACCAAATCAACCATACGGGTAGTGCGAAAAATAACCCGATAAAACTTAAAGCAATACTACTGGCTAACAAGTTGCGATCTAAGTCATAAACTTCCGCTAAAATCAGCACAGAAAGCCCTGTGGGTGTTCCTGACATTAGTACCAATATTAAACGCTGTTCGCCAATTATACCCAAGAAAGTCGCAGCTAATCCTACCAGTAAAGGGACAACCAAAACTTTAAGAATACTGGCAATTAAGGCAATATCCAAATTTTTATATTCTTTGATTGTTCCTAGTCGCAAACCAACCAGCAATAAAGCAAAGGCAATAACTACCCAAACAGCTTGTTCTAAACCTGACTCAATCATCGCAGGTAATTCTACAAATTGGGTATTTAAGCCCATAAAAAACGTCCACAAACTAGGAACAGTAGCTATATCTCGTAATTGTATCCACCAATGATTTTCGGTTTCTCTCTGTCCAAAATAGCTGGCAATTAAAACAGCAATTCCATAAGTACCGACAACGTTATTTGTGACGCTGAATAATACCGCCCAATCGTTATTTTCTGGGCTGGTTAGGACCTGTGTAAGTGTCAGTCCCACAAAACCTGTATTCCCTAAAATGGTTGCTAAAATAAAACTGCCCAAACTTGCCCGCTTTAGGGAGTCTGACACTTCTATCTTGTCCTGTGCTGGCTGGCTTTTACTACTTGTTAACGATTGCCAAAGCCACCAAATTAACAATGCTAGCACCAGACTCAGTAGCAAAACGCCTACTCCTATTCCTGGAATAAGTCCACCAATAGATGAGTTGGTATGACGCGCTAATACTAGCAATTGTAGTGGCACTCCCACCCAGTATAGTGACTGTCCTAGTAACTTGGCGAAATTATTGGGGGTAAAGCGAGATAATACTAGTCCTAACCCTATCCAAATAAATAGAGAAGTGTAGGCTTTAAATAGGGTTTCAATCATGGTGAAGTGGCTGGTAATTTTTCCATAAAAAAGGTGAGCTTGTTCAGCCCACCTCACAAAATTAGAAAATATGCCGTGAAGATTAACCTAACAATGCTTTGGCTTTAGCTAAAACATTATCAACAGTGAAGCCAAACTTCTCCAAACAAATACCACCAGGAGCAGAAGCACCAAAAGTATCAATACTTACGGTGTCGCCTTCGCTGCCAACATATTTGTGCCAACCGAAGCTACTAGCAGCTTCTACAGATAGACGCTTAGTAACATCTTTAGGAAGAATGGATTCTCTATAAGCTGCATCTTGTGTATCAAACAAGGTAGAAGACGGCATAGAAACAACACGAACTTTCTTCCCGACCGCAGTTAATTTTTCTGCTGCACTTACACAGAGGCTGACTTCTGAACCAGTACCAATCAAGATGATATCTGGTGTACCTTGGCAATCAACAATTGTATATCCACCCTTAGCTACACCTGCAATGGATGTACCTGCCAAGTTAGGAACGTTTTGACGAGTGAACGCCAATAAGGTAGAAGCGTGTGCTTTGGACTTCTCAATTGCGAGTTTATAAGCTCCAGAGCATTCGTTTCCGTCAGCGGGACGAATTACGGTTAAATCAGGAATAGCACGCAAAGAAGCAAGGGTTTCAATGGGTTGGTGAGTAGGACCATCTTCACCTTGACCAATGGAGTCGTGTGTCATGACCCAAATTGAACCGGCTTCAGAGAGAGCAGCCAAACGAATGGCAGCCCGCATATAATCTGTGAAGATAAGGAAGGTCGCACCGTAGGGAATTAAACCTGAGTTGTGCAACGCCATACCATTACAAATCGCACCCATAGCGTGTTCCCGCACCCCAAAGTGGATGTTGCGGTTGGCGAAATGTCCTTTTTGGAAGTCCCCAGCACCTTTGAGTTCGGTGAGGTTGGAGTGGGTTAAGTCAGCAGAACCACCAATTAATTCTGGTAAAACAGCCCCTAGTTTGTTGAGGCAGTTTTCTGAGTGTTTACGGGTGGGTAATGCTTTATCTTCGGTTGTGTAGGTAGGTAATACTTGATCCCAACCGTCTGGTAATTTGCCGCTAATGAAACGGTCAAATTCAGCCGCTTCTTGGGGGTATTTAGCTTTGTAGTCAGCATAAACCTTGTTCCATTCAGATTCGTAACTAGCACCGCGTTCAACAGCCTTACGGGTATGGTTAAGGGCATCTTCAGGAACTACAAAGGCATCATATTCCCAACCTAAGTTTTTGCGGGTGGCAATGGTTTCTTCTGGACCCAAAGCCGCACCGTGAATACCGGCAGTATCTTGTTTGTTGGGAGAACCATAACCAATGGTGGTTGTCACCTTAATCATGGTGGGTTTGTCAGTGACAGCTTTTGCGTCAGCGATCGCTTTGGCAATTCCGGCTAAGTCGGTGTTACCGTCTTTAACATGGATAACGTGCCAACCGTAAGATTCAAACCGTTTGGAAACATCTTCGGTAAAAGCTACATCTGTAGAACCATCAATGGATATGTGGTTATCGTCATAAAGAGCAATCAGTTTACCTAATCCCCAGTGTCCAGCAATAGAAGCAGCTTCACCGGAAATCCCTTCCATGTTGCAACCATCACCCAGAAGTACATAAGTATAATGATCAACTATCTTGGCATCTGGTTTGTTGAACTTAGCAGCCAGGTGTGCTTCTGCTACGGCTAAACCCACTGCATTGGCAATTCCTTGACCCAAAGGTCCTGTTGTCACTTCTACACCGGGTGTAACAAAGTTTTCGGGGTGGCCTGGGGTCTTAGCACCCCATTGACGAAATTGCTTGATGTCGTCTATGGTAACGCTATCGTAACCAGTCAGGTACAGTAAGGCATACTGCAACATTGAACCATGACCGGCGGACAAAACAAAGCGATCGCGGTTGAACCACTGGGGATTTTTGGGGTTATAGCGCATGAAGCTATCCCAAAGCACAAAAGCCATTGGAGCCGCGCCCATCGGTAGTCCAGGGTGTCCCGATTTAGATTTTTCTATGGCATCTACAGCCAAAAAGCGGATCGAATTAATACAAAGTTCTTGGATGGATTGGGTTGCAACAGCCATAATCTCTTATTGTTAACGACGGGTTAGGACTCTTTTTAGCTTTTTCTTGGTGGGTTCATTATCAAGTGATCCCACTTTCCCCATCATCCCATTCTTAATTGTCAATGGACAAGAGGGATGTTCTGAGTTTTTGGTGATGAATACAGCCGATAATTTGGTCTTGCTGTTCCCAAAGTGTGGCATAAGCCATACTAACGGTTCAGCCAAGAATTATATCTATCATACTTGCCACAGGTTCACTTCTAAAAAGCCAACCAGTAACAAAATTACGGCAGGAGGTCATTGGTCATTGGATAATTTTCTCTTCTGCTCCTCTACTCCTCTGCTCCTCTGCTCCTCTGCCCCCTGCTCCCTTGCCAATCACTAGGGCGTAAACTTCTTGAATGCCAGGGTAACATTATGACCACCAAAGCCGAAAGAATTAGATAAAGCCACCTCGACTACCTGATCACGACTTTTATGAGGGACATAATCTAGGTCACATTCAGGATCAAGATTTTCGATATTGATGGTGGGGGGAATTTTGTCATGAGCGATCGCCAAAACCGTCGCCACAGCTTCAATCCCACCAGAACCACCTAACAGATGTCCCGTCATAGATTTAGTAGAACTAATAGCTATCTTATACGCATAATCCCCCAAAGCTTTCTTAATCGCAGCGGTTTCATTTTTATCATTAGCCTCTGTACTAGTTCCATGGGCATTGATATAACTAACCATTTCTGGTGTCAAATCCCCATCTTTTAAAGCTAAGGCGATCGCTCTAGCCGCACCTAAACCACCGGGAACAGGCGAAGTCATGTGATAAGCATCACAGGTCATCCCGTAACCGACAATTTCTCCATAAATCTTTGCACTACGACTAATGGCGTGTTCCAATTCTTCCAGAATTAAAATTCCTGCCCCCTCACCCATCACAAAGCCATCCCGATCTCGATCAAAAGGACGACAAGCGTGGGCTGGATCATCATTGCGAGTTGATAAAGCGCGAGCAGCCGCAAACCCCGCCACTGACAAAGGTGTAACCGCCGCCTCACAACCTCCGCAAATCATCGCCTTGGCATATCCACCTTGAATCTGACGAAAAGCATCGCCGATAGAATTAGAACCAGCAGCACAAGCCGTTACAGAACAAGAATTCGGACCCTTCGCACCCGTATGAATTGCTGTTAATCCTGCTGCCATATTGGCAATCATCATGGGAATCATGAACGGACTACAACGACTAGGACCCCGCTTAGGATCTAAGTAAATAGTTTGCTGGTCTTCTAATACCTTAATCCCACCAATGCCCGAACCAATGATCACACCAACTTGTTCGGCATTGAGATCATTAATCACCAAACCTGAATCTGCAACCGCTTGAATAGCTGCAGATACACCCAATTGGGCAAACCGATCCATCCGCTTGGCTTCTTTGCGCTCTAAATAACTCTCTGGATCAAAATTTTTGACCTCACCCGCAATGCGGCAACTATGTTTAGACGCATCAAAAGCGGTAATATAGTCAATTCCATTGCGTCCGCTTAATAGTCCTTCCCAATATTCAGCAGATGTGTTACCAATAGGTGTAATCGCACCCACACCTGTTACAACAACGCGATTACGTTTATAGTCTGTCATGATTACATTAAATATGGCGAAAAAGCAGCAGGGGGAAACAATTAAGAGTGCTGAGTTCCGAGTTAAGTATCCTTAGTTAAGAGTATACTATTTGCTCAATATTATGACTTTTGGGGTTTTTCTCGCAGTCAAACTTACAGTTTAGACACTCAATACTCATGTACCGGCGGGTTTATCCAGTTAATCTGTGTACCTTCAAAATTTCTCTTTAAACCCGCCATACCGATTCATAGCTTGTTTATGATGAAGCACTAACTTGCTTGTCTATGTAATCTACTGCGTCTTGAACAGATGCAATCTTTTCAGCAGCTTCATCAGGAATTTCAATCTCAAATTCTTCTTCCAAAGCCATCACTAGTTCAACAGTATCCAAGGAATCAGCGCCTAGATCCTCCATGAAAATAGATTGGGGTGTAATCTTTTCAGCCTCTACACTGAGTTGGTCGGCGACAATTTTTTTAACTTTTTCAAAAGTCTCTGTTTGGCTCATAAATAAAAGTCCTTAACAAGTTGCTATGATTTGCTCTAAATGAACAAAGTTTTTTTGGGCATATACATCTTATCGGAAAGAGTGAACCTGAGTATAGGTTCTATCATTAAAAGTGATGATTAAAGATTAAGGAGAACCTGAAAATCAGAGATAGAGAGTTGAATAACCCAATTAACTCTCAATAAATGCCCATCACATCTAAAACATTAAACCTAATATAATTCTATGCTATCTAAACCGCTAAAATACGCTTACTATCCCGGTTGTGTAGCTCAAGGAGCCTGTCGGGAACTGTATATATCAACCCAATCTCTCACTCAAGCCTTGGGAATTGAACTAGTTGAACTCAAAAAAGCCTCTTGCTGTGGTTCAGGCACATTTAAAGAAGATTCTCAACTATTAGAAGACACAGTTAACGCCAGAAATATCGCCCTAGCAGAATCATTAAATCTCCCCTTACTCACCCATTGCAGCACTTGTCAGGGTGTAATCGGTCATGTTGATGAACGGTTAAAAGAATGTCAGTCAACCAACCCCGACTACTTCAACAAAGTAAATGGCTTATTACAAAAAGAAGGCTGTTTCCCTTACCAAGGGAGTACAGAAGTTAAACATCTTCTTTATGCTTTAGTCGCAGATTATGGTTTAGAAGAAATTACCCAGCGAGTCACCAAAAAATTAAGTGGATTAAAATGTGCAGCTTTCTATGGCTGTTATCTCCTCCGCGCTCAAAAATCTATACCCTATGATGATCCTTTTGCACCGGAAGCAATGGAAAATGTATTTCGGGCAGTAGGGGCGACACCTGTATATTATCGTGGCAGAACTCAATGCTGTGGTTGGCCTTTATCTAGCTACGCGACAACAGAATCTTTCCAAATGGCGGGAAATCATCTTCAAGAAGCTTTAGCTCATGGGGCTGATTGTATCGTTACACCATGTCCTTTGTGTCATTTAAATTTAGATTCTCGTCAACCAGAAGTAGAAAAGGTAATTGGTGAAAAGTTAGGTTTACCAATCTTACACCTACCCCAATTGATTGCTTTGGCTTTAGGTGTCAGTCCCAAAGAAATTGGTTTAGAACGACACATAGTATCCACAAAAACCATCTTAGAAAAATTAGGATTCTGACAGTAGGGGCGGGGTTTCCCCGCCCAAAATTCTTGGGTTTCCCCGCCCAAAATTCTTGGGTTTCCCCGTCCAAAATTCAGAACTCAAGAAGAAAAAAGAATAAAAAAATTACCCATTACCAATTACAGATTTCTGATATTCTTCCTCACTAATTAAATCGTCTTTATTTTCTATCCGATCTAAAAATACTAATCCTTCCAGATGATCATATTCATGTTGAAAAATTCGAGCAATAAAACCAGTTAATTCTTGTCTTTGTAAATTGCCATTACGGTCTGTATACTCAACTTCAATTTTTTGATATCTAGGAACTAAACCCCTAATTCCCGGTACACTTAAACAACCTTCCCAATCTTTAATCACTTCTGAAGAATTGGCAACAATTCGGGGATTAATCATTGCTGTTGGTTGCATTTCTGGAGCATGGGGATATCTGGCATTAGGACGAGAAGCAACGATAAATAAACGATAGGATGCTGCTATTTGTGGTGCAGCAATTCCCACACCGTTAGCTTGAGCAACTGAGGTAATTAATTCATCAATGAGGTTTTGAATTTTCTCATCTTGAACATCCTCAACCGCAACAGCTTTTTGTCGTAATATCGGATTACCTAATTTAATAATTTGTGCTAATTCATTCATTTTTAGAATAGGGTAAATAATTCAATGTCAACTGTATTTTACTTCGGTTTATACTCCAAGTTATACCTAAAATGCCAAGAACAGCTAATGCACTTAATGGTAGCCAATCTTTGGGACTTACCACTTGCATTAACTTATCTAGCTGTTCGGGGTTGGATAACCAGTCTAGGGCTTGTTGACGAAAGATCCGGCATTTTTGCTCAGTCATTTATTGACCATTAATAATTAATAATATTGATAAAATCTTCAGCAGTGATAATCGGGCAAGAAAAATTATCTTTTAAACTGAGTAAATCACGATCGCCCGTCACGAGATAATCAGCCTCACTGACTACAGCTAGAAGTAAAAAAGGCACATCAAACGGGTCACGACATTCAGGAATTACAGGTAAGCGATCAGGCATCGTCACAGCCTCACAAAACAGGATATAATCCGATATTAAATCTTCTTGCTCCGTTGGCGTGAGCTTAAACTTGGGATAAGCCAGCACTCGAATCAACTCAGTGGTTGTCGCTTTAGAAACTAACGGAATAAAAAGATCATCCTGCCATCCTAAACGCAGCCTAGATACTTTACCCCCAAATATCAACGCCGAGACTATAATATTAGTATCAATTACAACACGAAAAGAAGCCATCACGATTGACGCGCCCAAGCTATCGCATCAGCCACATCCTGCTCATTCAGGTTTAATTCCGCCAGTTTAGATCGAACCGCGTCAGCCCTTTGAATTTTCACAGGAGTGAGAATAATTTGCCCATTCTCCACCTTGACCTCAAAATACTCGGACTCTCCCATTATTTCACGGGTAATACTTTTAGGCAGCGTTAGCTGATTCTTAGAAGTTAATTTGGCGAGCATGACTTGTCTCCTAGCCTTTACAGAAAATGTAAGGAATCCTTACTTGAGTATATACAAAAAAACATCTTTTTTTACTATCAAGATCAGGCTTGGGAAGCTTTGGAAATGGCGGGTTTAGCGAATGATATTCAAGCCTTACCGATGGGGACACTGTTATTTCTGAAGGTGGTGGTAATCTATCAGGAGGACAAAGACAAAGGTTATTTATTGCCCGCGCTTTGGTGCATAAACCGCAGATTTTATTGTTTGATGAAGCGACTTCTGCGTTAGATAATCAGACTCAGTGCATTGTTACTCAAAGTTGAGAACAGTTGGGGGTAACTCCTGTGATCATTGCTCATCGTTTGAGTACGATTCAAAATGCTGATACAATTTATGTGTTGGCAAATGGGAAGATAGTCCAAGAGGGGAGTTTTGAGGAGTTGGCAGCAGTTAAGGGGTTATTTGCTAATTTGATGTTGCGACAGATGACTTGAAATAAACGTGAAATAAATCAAAAATTTTGGCATTGCATAATATGGCGCTATTAGCAACGCCAAGTTTTATCAGTTTTGAGAATCTGGACAGGAAATCCGGGACAACTAACCAAATATCAATTTTCCTTGTTAACTGGTAAAGGAGCAGGTTTAACTAAGAATTGAGAAATTTTGCCATTACGCTCTACTTGCATTGGTAAAGGAATGCCAACCTTACTATTTTCTACTATTCTTTGCACCTCATCAACTTTCAAAACAGGTTGATTATTCATACTTTTGATCACATCTCCTGGACGTAATCCAGCGGTAGCTGCGGGTGAATTAGGAACAATCCTCACTAATAGAATTCCTTCATTTGCCGATAAATTTATTTTATCTCCAAATCTGGCAACTATTTTTTCTTTAACTTCAGGTGTTAATGTCACCATTTGTATTCCCAAATAGGGATGATCAACTCTACCTTTGGCAATTATTTCCTCGGCGATTTTTTGGGCAGTATTAATAGGAATGGCAAATCCCAAACCTTGAGCGCCTTGAATAATTGCTGTATTCATCCCAATCACTTCACCACGAGCATTTAGTAATGGTCCACCGGAGTTTCCAGGATTAATTGCTGCATCAGTTTGCAGATAATCAACACGCTTATCACTAGCACCAATATCACTACTAGAACGATCTGTGGCACTGATAATTCCCGAAGTAACAGTATTATTTAAACCTAAAGGATTACCAATCGCAATCACGGCTTCTCCCGGTTGTAAAGTATCAGATTTCCCTAAAGCTAGACTGGGTAAATTATTGGCCTCAATTTGAATTACTGCCACATCTGTCACCGCATCTTCACCTAATACTTTACCTTTAAAAGTTCGTCCATCTTTAAGAGTAACTGTTACCGAATCAGCACCGTCTACAACGTGGGAATTAGTTAAAATTTGCCCAGATGAATTAATGATAAATCCCGAACCACTACCTCTTTCTACTCGTTCTCTGGGTTGTGTGGGGATTCTATTCCCAAAAAATCCGCGAAAAAAGGGATCAGAAAATTCGTCTGGAACTTGAGTTGTGACGGTTCTAGTTGAATCAATGCGAACAACTGCACCTCCCACCTTTTGTACTACTTTGACAACAAAATTAGGATCTCCAGAAGCGGAAAAAATCGCGGGAGGAGCAATTTCTGTGGTAGGTACAGTGGTTTTTTGTGGTTGTGCATTGCTAGGTTCGATTTCTGTGGTGGTTTTTTTGAGATTCGTGCAACCTCCGAGCATAAAAAATGCTACACCACATACGACAATCCATTTTTTACCTTTATTTCCCAAGTTTTGCCTTAAAAATCTAGTATTAATATTTTGTGTTGCTAAGTTATGATTATTAATCTTTATCATGTGATTATTGCTCCGTATTCGTTAGTGGGTGCTAGAATATTAGTTACCAGGTTTTTATCAGAGTGATTATAGATGACACAGGGGTAATTACAAATTAGGAATGATGAATTACGGATAAAGGTGGTGTGAATGGAAATTCCCATAGATGATTTATGGAATCGTGTATTAGAGCGTTTACAGTTAGAGTTAGCCCCTCCTACCTTTGAAACTTGGATTAAAACAGCTTATGCACAGCAGCTAGAAAATAACTGTTTGGTAATATATGCTCCTAATCCTTTTGCTCGCAATTGGCTTCAGAAGTATTACATCCATACTATTGCTAATGTAGTCCAAGATATTGTGGGTTATCCAATAGAGATTTATATTACTGTAGTTGAGGATAAGGAAGTTGCTCATGTTGATCAACCGGAAGTGGAAGGGAAATTACCAGCAATAAATCATACTTTGGCAAATGCTCCCATAAGTTCGCAAAAGACTTCAGATTTAAATTCTAAATATGTTTTTTCCCGGTTTGTTGTCGGTGCTAATAATCGCATGGCTCATGCGGCTTCTCTAGCTGTGGCAGAATATCCAGGTAGGGAATTTAATCCGTTATTTTTATGTGGTGGTGTGGGTTTGGGGAAAACTCACTTAATGCAAGCTATTGGTAATTATCGCTGGGAAATCTGTCCCCATTCTAAGATATTTTATGTGTCTACGGAGCAGTTTACAAATGATTTGATTACTGCTATTCGTCAAGATAGTATGCAGAGTTTCCGATCACATTATCGGGCTGCTGATATGCTGCTAGTTGATGATATTCAGTTTTTGGAGGGGAAGGAATATACTCAAGAGGAATTTTTTCATACTTTTAATACTTTACATGAGGCGGGTAAGCAAGTTGTAATTGCTTCAGACCGTCCTCCTAATCAAATTCCCAGTTTACAAGAACGGTTGTGTTCACGGTTTTCTATGGGGCTAATTGCGGATGTGCAAATGCCTGATTTAGAGACGAGAATGGCTATTCTGCAAAAAAAAGCTGAGTATGAAAATATTCGTTTACCACGGGAGGTAGTTGAATATATTGCTTCTAATTGTACTTCTAATATCCGTGAGTTAGAGGGGGCGTTAATTCGAGCTTTGGCTTATATTTCTATTTGGGGTTTACCTATGACTGTGGAGAATCTGTCACCGATTTTAGGCACTCCCAGTCAGAAAATAGAAACTACTCCTGAGATAATTTTAAATATAGTTGCAGATGCTTTGAATGTTTCTATTGAGGATTTGAAGGGTAATTCCCGTCGTCGAGAAATAAGTTGGGCTAGGCAAATAGGAATGTATTTAATGCGACAACTTACGAATTTGAGTTTACCGAAGATAGGGGAGGAGTTTGGGGGGAAAGATCATACGACGGTGATGTATAGTTGTGAGAAAATTACTCAGTTGAAGGAGAGTGATCAGAGTTTAATGCAAACTTTACACCAATTGAGCGATCGCATCCAAATGGCTACTACCAAAAATAAAATGAATATTGTTGATGTTTTCCACAACCAAAAAAATTAACTCTTCCCATGAAAATCTGCACTATTAAGTCCGAATTTTAAGAAAAATATAATAAATGATTAATTTTTATTTAAAATTGCGGTCAAAATCCAATTTTTTGCAGCAAACCTGTGGAAAACTTTAATTTATTATTTATCGGTTTCATCAAGTATTATGATTTTGGGAAAATTTAGGATAGTTTTTCCACAGTTTTTCCACAGGCAACTATCCAGATCATTTGTTTTTTTATATCAGGAGTATTGACAAATGGATGAATTTATGGGCGCTGCTATTTTCCAGGCTAAACAAGGTAGACAAGAAGGAGGAATTCCCATTGGCTCTGTTTTGGTGAAGGATGGTAAAATTGTCGGACAGGGACACAATAAGCGCGTCCAAGATGGTGATCCTGTAACTCATGCGGAGATTGATTGTCTCCGTAATGCGGGCAGAATTGGTAACTACAGAGGGACAATTCTCTACTCTACGTTAATGCCTTGTTATTTGTGTGCTGGTGCTGTGGTGCAATTTGGGATTAAAAAAGTTATTGCTGGAGAATCTAAAACTTTTCCTGGCGCTAGAGAGTTTATGGTATCTCACGGTGTGGAAGTCATAGATTTAAATTTAGATGAATGTGAACAAATGATGCGTGAATTTATTACAACTAACCCGGAACTTTGGCTGGAAGACATTGGAAGATAGGAGTCAGGAGTCAGAAGTCAGGAGTCAGGAGTCAGGAGTCAGGAAGAAGAAAGAAGAAATGAATGAAACGTAAAATTGTTCCATTACCCATTACCCATTCACATTACCTCCACAATTAAAATTGAGAAATTAGTGTCAATTTTCTCCAGTTGCGTTATGATGGCGATCGCAAGCCTAAAAACCTTGCCGGCTGGATATTGCCACGACTGTTCAGCATAAATAGCGTTTAGTAGTGGTAATTACCGTACAAAACCGAACTCCTAAGCAGCTTACTCTTGTTAGTTATGGTATAGTGGAAAAGTTAGAACTAGCTTTACCAAACTATAATTGCTCTACGCGCAGGTAATAATTGCAAGCGGAAGGCTGTTTTGATCAAGAATTTACACACAAAAATCTGAAATACATCCAGTTTATGATTCAGCAAGTAATTCACCCAATGGTGAAATTGCAGCGCAACGTGCAATCACTCGTAGAATCCAATATTATCAAACCCAATGATAGGATTTGGAAAATTGCCTTACTCTATGGCGATGATTGGCAACATTGGAAACAAGAGTTGCTAGACTTTGGATTTAGCACTCAAGATCCAATTGGCGATTTATTAGCGGTAGAAAAGTGGGACGACGATTAAACATCTCAATTAGACTGGCTTTATCTAGGATAGATTTGACGTAGATACGCCTACCTTTAGCAATGATAGAGCTTTGTCCTTGCTTTTATGGTGGGTGCAATTCTTCCGTCACTCGATTTTGGATTGATAATTTTGGACTTCGACTTCCCTCAGTCGAACGATTTTGGATTCACTCCACCCTCAAGTATAGATATGGAAAATTTTGGATTTAGAATTGACGTTAGCGAAGCGTATGCAGCGCAGCGAGTATTTTTCCATCAGTAGAGGACGGAGACTGATACCAAATTTTTTAATCTATAGCAGGAGTCAGAAGTCAGGAGTCAGGAGAAAACCCCTGTAGTAATAAGAACTTGACCGTTGATTGATGTCCTAACCGCCTTGGCACTTGCTATAAAATCTCAAATCTCAAATCTCAAATTCCCCGTCCAAACACATACTCAAGCATTTTTATCAAGGTAGGTAAATTATGGTTCAAACCTTACCTAAAACCCAGTTAGTAACCTTTGAAGAGTTTATTAAATGGAAACCAGAAGGCGGATTTTATGAACTGCATGATGGGGAAATTATTGAGATGAATCCACCATTAGGAAAACACGAAAGCAGAACTGGGATTTTATCCAGAAAATTGACAGTCGAGTTTGACAGACTTGATCTTCCCTGTTTTATTCCCAAACAGGCATTAGTTAAACCACCAACAACGGAATCAGCCTATTGTCCAGATGTTTTGTTGATAAATTCCACCAACTTAGTCAATGAACCGCTTTGGGAAAAAAAAGCAACAGTAACTCAAGGTGATTCTGTACCATTAATCATCGAAGTGGTGAGTAGCAATTGGCGAGTTGATTACTATAAAAAATATAGTGATTATGAAGAAATGGGAATTAAAGAATATTGGATTGTTGATTATCAACCCTTTGGTGCTGGTAAATTCGTGGGTGAACCAAAACAACCTACCATATCAGTTTGTTCTCTAATTGGTGATGAGTATGAAATTAACCATTTTAGAGACAATGAGCCAATAATTTCCCGCACTTTTCCCGAATTGAACCTAACCGCTAACCGGATTTTGCTAACTGCTAACTGCTGATTGATATTAATGCCTGAGCCAACTCCTTGGCAGTATGATAGCGATCGCGTGGTAAAGGTTCTGTTACACAATCAATTACCTGTCTTAGTTTATCATTAATGGTTGGTATCCCCTTAACCTCAAAGCGAAAATTCCGCCCCCTTTGGCGATAAAATTTTAAAGGATTTTCCCCAGTTAATAAAAAAATTAACGTCGGACCAATAGCATACAAATCAGATTGGGTAAGGGGTTGTCCCCGTTCCTGTTCAGGAGCGCAAAAACCCTCAGCACCGATTCTTGTCCCTGGTTTTGTGCCAATTTCCTTAACAGCACCAAAATCCAACACCACAATACTATTATTACCACTTCGCACCATCAGATTAGCCGGCTTAATATCCCGGTGAATTAATGGTGTTTGTTGGTGATGAAGATAATCTAGAATATCACAAGTTTGGATCATCCAAGCGATCGCTTGCTTTGGAGTTACAGGTCCAGTTAAGCGAATCCGTTTGTCTAAATCTTGTCCATGAATTAACTCCATAGCCAAGTATTTTTTACCATCTTCCACAAAGAAATCATAATACTTGGGAACTCCCGGATGATTAAGATGCTTGAGAATACTAGCCTCGCGGATGAACAACTCTTGAGCCTTGGGAATTTTCACCATATCAGCATTCATCTGCTTAATTACCAGTAATTGTGGTACACCAGTAATTTCACCAACACCATCCCAAGCTAAATAGGTAGTACCCATACCACCCTTGCCCAAAGTGCGTAATACCTGGTAATGACGAATAGTCTTTTGCACCAAAATTGGTTGACCACAGTGAATACAAAACACATTTTGAGGATGATTCCCTTCGTGAGTACAACCAGTGGTGGAATATTCTGGAGTGATATTAATCTTTTGATTAATTTCTCCATCTCCTGAACCTGAAACTGGGATAACTAGAGGAGATAATTTCTGGACTTGTACCTTGAGTACAGGCCCGCCGTGAGCTAATTGCAGCAAAGAATTATCAGCAACAATAGATTTAGTAACCAAAGAGCCATTCAGGAAAGTCCCATTAGTTCCATGACTAATTAACTCCCAATTATCTCCTCTGGCATTATTAACTAATTTCAGTTCTAAATGATACCGAGAAACTAAATTTTCGGACAAAACAACGTGATTATCTACCGCCCGGCCAATGCGAACAACGGTAGAACCCTCAAAGCACCACTGTTGCAGCGGTGTTTGTGTGCCTTTTGCTAATAGGGTCAAAGTAATCACAATACAACCTAAAATTTAAGATCAAAAAACTAATTTTAGAGGCAACTTTGCTGAGATATTCGGACGTTCACTCGTACCAGTATAGCTGTAATATTGTCATGACCATTATGTTCATTACCCAATTCAATTAAATTTTGAACCCCTGTGACTAAATTACTGGAAGAACTTAATAAGGGTTGGAGATGAGTTTGCCAATGAGTTTCTAAGCAGTCATTATCTGATAAACCATCTGAAACCAATACCAGAAGCATATCTTCATTGATATCAAATAACATCACATCAGGACGGATATAATCTTCGTGGCGTGGACCCAAAGCTTGGGTAAGTTGATAAGCATCCGCACGTCCATAGGCAATACTAGGTTCTATACCCCTAGCAATTTCTCGTTGACCAACTTCATGGTCTATAGTTATTTGTTCTAGTCCTTGCTTGCGAGTCAGCCAATAAAGACGACTATCTCCCACATGAGCAATTGCCGCTTGATTATCTTGAATTAGTAGCATGACCAAAGTAGTACCCATGCGACCAATACCAGAACGAGATTCTTTTTGATTAAGTTCATAAATAGCTTGATTAGCCAGATAAACTGCTTGACGAATAGACTCCTTGGCAGGCAATTCTGTATCTACCCAAATTTCTTGAAAGTATTGACGGATAGTATTTACCGCTAATTGACTAGCTATTTCACCTCCAGCATGACCACCCATACCATCACAAAGAATATATAAACCTTGTGCTTTAACTTGACTATTTCCTGGTAACTCTATCTTGTGAACTTGACTATCAACACCAAAATAGTCCTCATTATGATCACGTTGACGACCCACATCAGTAGCTGCTGCATATTCCACGCTACTTAGCTGCATGGATAGAACTAGAGTTGGGGCTTCATCACTTTTATTTTTTGTATCATTACATAGCGCCAAGACAGGTGATGAAGTTGGTTGTTCCTGATGACATTCTTCGGCTATTTCTTGTAAATGCGATAGCAATTGCGCCAGAGTTTGAATATTCCCAGATTCCACATCCTCTAACATCTGCACTACACAATCCAATGGAGTGTGTTGGCATTCTCTAAACAAAGTTTGCCACATCCGACCCAAACTTTTAAGAGTTAAGGCTTGTTGTCCATTCTCTGGTATTTCCGTCAAATCTAAAACTTCGGGTGGTTGTGGTATCAGTAACGGTGTCTCTATATATAGCCTTTGTAATACCAGAGTTTGTCCTTCATCTAAGCGCAAATTCGACAACTCTAACAAACTTTGGCGACAATTCACAGTTTCTAACAACTCCCAAAGTTGAGTCATTTGATAAAACCAATGTAAAATTTCCACCGGACTGATTGTATCTCGTCGCAAAACATCAAGCAACGTGGGGAAATTGGATCTATTTTCTAACAAGACTACTTGAAGATGATCTTGCCGCCAAGCATCATGAATATTTGGTATTCCTGGGTGCTTATCTACCTGCAATTTTAGATAAGCTTGTGCTAGAGCCGGAATTGTCCTTATATCCATCTTTGTCCCGTGCAAAAGCATCGCCCCAGTTAGTGATATTTCGTAAGGTTGACAATCTAGAACCTTGACTTCTATATAATCCGCAAATACTTGCGGAGATTCTAACAACCGATAACGTTGCCAAGGATCTAAATAAGCATCTAAAATAAATTTGGAGAACAGACCAGAATCTTCGCCATTATCCGCTATATTTTCTAAATTTTGGCTTAATTTCGCAGTTTCTGCTGTGACAGAAACTACCTTATCTACTGCCTGAGTAATGATCGCATACCAAACTGTGCTAGATTCTGCACCACATTTATAACAATACTGTGCATCTAAAGCCATATCGGCACTGCACTCAGAGCAGATTTTATGAGCTAAGGATGTACCACAGTTTTGACAGAACTTATTACTATCAACATTTTCAAATTTACACTGGGGGCAAATCAGCATAGTCGGACTTCCTTGATTTTCCTACTAAGGTGCTTTCAGTCTCTCTAGTCACAAACATTCAAACTGTTCACAATTAAATAACTAAAATTAAAATTATGCTACCTAAGAACTAAGTGCTATTGTTGAGACTCTTTTGTATACTGGTATTACAGTACCTTAATCTATTTTTCCGGTGAATGATTTAATTTTGTGACTTCTAAGGGAGTGAGTTCTCGCCATTGTCCTGGTGCTAAATCATTTAATTGAATATTACCAATACTTATCCTAATTAACCGCAAAGTCGGAAAACCCACAGTAGCCGTCATGCGACGGACTTGGCGATTTTTACCTTCAGTTAAGGTCATTTCTAACCAAGCGGTGGGAATACTTTTCCGAAACCGAATGGGGGGAATACGTTGGACTACGGATGGTTCTTCTAACAATAACCTAACCTGAGCAGGACGAGTCCGGCAATCTTGAATTTCTACCCCACGTTGTAGCCGATGAATTGCATCAATATCAGGAATGCGTTCCACCTGCGCCCAATAGGTACGTTGATGACCAAAGCGTGGATGTGCTAGACGATGCTGTAACTGTCCATCATTTGTTAACAACAGTAGTCCCTCACTGTCCCAATCTAAACGCCCCACAGCATAAACATCGGGAACATCTATATACTCTTTTAGCGTAATATGTTTGGGACTTTCTTGAGTAAATTGGCTCAAAACTCCATAGGGTTTGTGAAAAATAATATACCGATGATTCATAAGATACAGGAGTCAGGAGTCAGGAGTCAGAAGTCAGAAGTCACCGAGTCAGCCCGCATTTCTCACAAACAATGCGATTCCTAGGTCGCGCTATCTCTATTCCTTCGGAACGCTATGCGAACGAGACGCTACCGCGAACGCAATCGCAATCTATCTAATCCTTATAGAGAAACGGTTTCGGGCATTTTTCACGGAGTTGATTTTTGATGCAGTGTGAAAACCTAGAATCCAGATTTTATAAGGGTTTGAGGATTTTGGTGAGAAATCCGGGTCAGGAGTCACCGAGTCAGGAGGAAGAACAAAGAATTAATAAACATCAATAAGTAATAGGAAAGAATTAATTACACAACTGATTTTTCTGTTCCCTGTTCCCTCGTTGAAAAAATCATAACTCCGTTCGCGTAGCGTCTCCGAAGGAGAAACTCCGAACTCCGAACTCAGGTGTTCCCTGTTCCCTCTCTCAACAAATAAATTTAATTTTGTCAGACTACTTAATTATGACAATTAGCAAAATCAGCCGTAGATCCTTTTTATTTCTGGGTGGGGCAACCTTAGCACAAGGATTAACCTTAACATTACCTAGTTATGCTCAACCAGTCCAGCTAAACAAAAGTCAAATTAATGGTATCCCTTTTTATCAAACCATAGTTGATCTCACAGATCCAAAAACCTTGATGACAATGGGTTTAGCCAAAAATGCCAGCTCTGCCAACACCATTCAAAAAACCAGTGGTGATGAAGAATTTAGTAAATTAGTGGCGCGTTATCAGGCTACTGTAGTTGCTAATGGTACATTCTTCGCCAAAAATCCGCAAAAAACAGTGATGGGTAACATGGTAGCTGGGGGGAAGTTTGTCAAATACAGTCCCTGGGAAAATTTTGGGACTACCTTGGGATTAGGAGTCGGTAATAAACCAGAAATGGTAACAGCTAGAGTAGATGGTAAACCGCAATGGAATAAACATTGGTTTTCCCTAACTTGTGGACCGAGATTATTGCGACAGGGGGAAATATGGATAAATCCCAGTATTGAAGGCTTTAAAGATCCTGCTGTTTTAGGCAATAGCTCCCGTACAGCCATTGGTTTTACTCAGGACGGTACAAAGCTGATTTTAGCCAATTTTGAAATTAACCTCACTTTACAGCAGGAAGCAGAAGCAATGAAAGCGATCGGTTGTTATGAAGCTATGAATTTAGATGGTGGAGCGTCCAGAGCCTTAGCCAACAAAACCAATATTATAGTTCCTGCGGGTAGACCTTTAACCAATGTCATCGTCATTTATGATGCCACAAATCCTGCTCCCACAGCTTTAGAACAGGCATGGCTGAAGTTTCAAAAAGGAGAACGTCCCCCCATACCTACTTTGTAAATAAGGCAGGGAGTAGGGGAGAAATTTTCTTCTTTCTTCTTTCTTCTTCTGAACTCCTGACTCCTGACTCGGTGACTCCTGACTCCTGACTTCTGGATTACGGAGTCAGGGGTATAATTTTTAATTTTTAATGGGGTTTGACGGCAAATACGACTATAAAGTTACGGTTCACCCCAATTCCTGAAAGTATTAATTCCCATACATTAGTCAATGTGAAAGCACATAAATCCATGAAACCACTAGACATAATTTATAAAATTCACCGTTCCCCTGACGGTTCGGTAAACCACCCTGCATGGAATGGCTACCACTGAGTTTATTTCTATTTCTTGCCCTGGGTAGCCTAGTTTGGGATTGTCTTCCCAGCAAGGCCATTCATTTTTTTTGGGCAACTGATTGTGATTAGCAGTTAGTTAATGCAATTTTATATTCTCTCTGAGTTCATTTAGTAATTTTATACGGAGCAAACACCCAAAATGGCAAAGGTAGTTGGAATTGATTTAGGAACGACTAACTCCTGTGTGGCAGTAATGGAAGGCGGTAAACCCACCGTTATCGCAAATGCAGAAGGTTTTCGGACAACACCCTCGGTGGTTGCATTTGCCAAAAACGGCGACAATTTAGTTGGTCAAATCGCTAAACGCCAAGCGGTAATGAACCCCGAAAATACTTTCTATTCTGTGAAACGCTTTATTGGTCGTCGTTTCGACGAAATTACCAATGAGGCTACAGAAGTTTCTTATAAAGTTCTCAGCAGTGGCGGTAACGTTAAAGTAGATTCTCCTGGCGCTGGTAAACAATTTGCACCTGAAGAAATTTCTGCGAAAGTTCTCCGCAAATTGGTTGAAGATGCTAGTAAATACCTGGGTGAAACTGTTACCCAAGCTGTAATTACCGTTCCTGCTTACTTCAATGACTCTCAGCGTCAAGCTACTAAGGACGCGGGAAAAATCGCTGGTATTGACGTTCTCCGTATTATCAACGAACCTACCGCAGCTTCCCTAGCTTATGGCTTTGATAAAAAGAGCAACGAAACTATCCTGGTATTTGACTTGGGTGGTGGTACTTTTGACGTATCCGTTCTAGAAGTAGGCGACGGTGTATTTGAAGTATTATCAACATCCGGTGATACTCACCTGGGTGGTGACGACTTTGATAAAAAAATCGTTGACTTCCTAGCTGAACAGTTCAAAAAAGACGAAGGTATTGACCTCCGTAAGGACAAACAAGCTTTACAACGTCTGACTGAAGCCGCAGAAAAAGCCAAAATTGAACTTTCTAGCGTTACTCAAGCGGAAATTAACCTGCCATTTATCACTGCTACTCAGGACGGTCCAAAGCATTTGGATACAATTCTGACTCGCGCTAAGTTTGAAGAACTCTGCGCTGATTTAATTGACCGTTGCCGCATTCCTGTAGAAGATGCAATCAAAGGTGCGAAGTTAAATAAGACCAATATTGACGAAGTGGTTCTCGTTGGTGGTTCTACCCGGATTCCCGCAGTTCAAGATGTGGTCAAACGGGTGTTAGGTAAAGAGCCTAACCAAAGCGTTAACCCTGATGAGGTTGTAGCTGTTGGTGCTGCTATTCAAGCGGGTGTCTTGGCTGGTGATGTTACGGGTATCCTATTGTTAGACGTAACACCATTATCTTTGGGTGTAGAAACCTTGGGTGGTGTCATGACTAAGATTATTCCTCGCAATACTACAATTCCTACCAAGAAATCAGAAGTGTTCTCTACTGCTGTAGACGGACAAACTAATGTGGAAATTCACGTTCTCCAAGGTGAGAGAGAATTCGCCAATGATAACAAGAGTCTAGGAACTTTCCGTTTGGATGGTATTCCTCCTGCTCCTCGTGGTGTTCCCCAAATTGAAGTTACTTTTGATATTGACGCTAACGGTATTCTCAATGTTGCGGCTAAGGATAAGGGAACTGGTAAGGAACAATCTATTAGTATCACGGGTGCTTCTACTCTGGATAAGAATGATGTAGAACGCATGGTGAGAGAAGCTGAACAAAATGCTTCTTCCGATAAGGAACGTCGTGAAAAAATTGAGCGCAAAAACCAAGCTGATTCTTTAGCTTATCAAGCTGAAAAGCAGTTGGAAGAGTTGGGTGATAAAGTCCCTGCTGCTGATAAGACTAAGGTTGAAGGTTTGGTTAAGGAAGTGCGGGAAGCTGTTGCTAAAGAAGATGATACTCAAATCCAGAAGTTGATGCCAGAATTGCAACAAGCTCTGTTTGCTATTGGTAGCAATATCTATCAACAAGCTGGTGATGCTGCTGGTGCTGCTGGTACTGAACCTCCAAGCGGTGGTTCTGCTCCTTCTGGTGATGATGTCATTGATGCTGATTTCACTGAAAGCAAGTAGTTATAAATTCTCATCAAGGGTGGGGAAACCCCGCCCCTACGCTATTAATACTCACCTAGTTATTGCACTGGATGGGTATTTTTTATTTTTTGATGGTAATTAAATTAGGCATTGCTGAATCAAGGGATGACTCTTGTGGGGTAGGCATCTTGCCTGCCCAATAAATACAAGGAACGGGCAAGATGCCCGTCCCACAAAACCATTAAAATCATCCCCAATTTATGCAACGCCGATTCCCAAGAGTTGCGGAATAGGTTACTTGCTCATCAAAATGCTACTAAATATTTATCCACAAATGCTGATTTGTAAACTTTATGATACTATAAGTAAGTACGTACTATTTAAAATCAATAAAAATAAAATGTCAGAAAAAGTTTTCTTAGCATTAGTGGGTGGTAGAAGTGCTACTCCGACAATTATGGGAGCATTACAATTTCTTGAAGAATTTGATCGAATTAAATTTTTACTTTGTGAACATCCAACAAATATATATCAAACTTTTCAAGAAAAAACCATAGAAATTTTAAAGGCTCAGAAAAAAGAATTAATCTTTGAAAAAGAAAAAGATATCAGAATTGTTAACGGAAACGATTTTGAATCTGTATACTATACCATTCGAGAATTATGTAGTAGAAATATTAATTTGAAATTTGTTAACGTAACTTCTGCACCTCAAGAGATGGCTTTTGCTGTTTATAATTATGTTCGTGAAAATTATAATGAAGCTGTTGTTTTTAATGTAAATACTAATAAATCTCAACTTACTCCATTATGGGGCAATTGTTCCAATAAATTATCCAAAAAGTTAACTGTTGAAAATTATGTATCAGCTTGTGCAATTGAAATATTTAAACGAAAATTTAAAATAGAGGAATTATCCTTTAATGAAGAGCAAGCGGAAAAAATTGTTAATTATTTGGTTAATAATGTAGAAACATCAGATAGGATATTATCCATTTTACGTACAGAATTACAAAAAGGAACACCTCCAAAAACAATTACTGTCAAGGAAAAAGATATTTTAAAAGAAAACATAAGACGAGAAGAATTTATTGATTGTATTAAATTTTTAAGTGACAATAAAATTATCAGTAAATTTAATGAAATAACCTATTCTTTCCGCATTGAAAAACAATCAGATCAAGCTTTTTTGTCTGGTGATTGGCTTGAGTATTTTGTATATCTTGAAGGAAAAAAAATGCAGTTTGATTCTATCGAACTGAGTGTGGAATTGAACGATTTTAAAGGTGAAGTTGATGTATTTTGTGTTCACAATGCAAATGCTCTTATCTGCGAATGTAAAACTGGAAAGTTTGATACAAATGATTTAACTAATTTAGAGAGCAAAGCTATAAAATTAGGAGGCAAGTATTGTGTTCGGTTGTTGATTACTACTTCACAAAAAGTTACTGAAGAACTGATAAATAAGGCAAAAAATAGACAAATTTTGATAGTTGCTGGAGAGCAATTAAAAAATATTGGTACTATTTTGAAAAAACAAATGAATGACCCTGATTTTTCGAGAAGCTAAGTTAATAAGCGAGGAGTCAGAAGAGAATTAGGATTTATGAATCAATACAGTATGATTGTTCAATGGTCAGACGAAGATCAACTTTTCTTAGTCACAATTCCAGAATTTAGCCATCTTGTAATCATGCCTTGTACTCACGGTAAAACTCGTCAAGAAGCAATTCATAATGGTGGAGAAGTAATTAGAATGTACTTAGAAGCCTGGGAAGCAGAAGGTGAATCTATCCCTGAAGCAAGCACACTGCAAATTGCTTCTTAATATCAAAGGCACAAAAAAAGAGGTCTTTTTAGACCCCTGATAAAATCAAAGTAAAATAATGTTTGATTTATAGAAATTAAGACAAACCAGCATTAGTACCTTGTTTACCGGTTGCTAATTCCACTTTAACAATCTTGCCACCCATTTTTTGAATCCGTTGTTGTTCACGGAACCAATTTTCATAAGGAACTAACTTAGTAAAGTAGGTATTTTGTAATTCGCGTTGGGTACGAGTCCGAGATAGGCTAGGAACACAAGCAGTTACTTTAAATAGACGAGCCATTTTGTTTTAAATCTCCTGATATTGTTTTGGAAACTTTTTTATCTCAAATATCTTGAGTGAAAATCTTTAATTTATCTGTAAGGATTTAGCAATCAGTGGTCAGATTTTTTAAATTTTATGCCAAAAACGATATTTGATTACTTATCAATATATCAAATATTCTGACTTCTGACTCCTTACAATTATTTTTTCCAAGGCTGGAAATCAACCATCAGCACCAGACTGATAACACTTACAATCAATTAGCAAGAGAACCTTCTAGCAATCATGATTGATCTCCAGACCTTAATAATGCCGCACCTACATCACTAAGTGCAAAGCTAACTCCTAGCTCAAGCCAGAGGAGATATAGTCGAAGTAAACGCCCATTTCTTTACCAGCGTCAGGACCAACCAAACTAGCGGTTACTTCCTTCATAGCACTGATAGCTTGAATTGTAGCTCCTACGGGTACTCCCAAGGAGTTGTAGGTTTCTTTCAAACCATTCAATACACGCTCGTCCAAAATGGAAGCGTCGCCAGCCAACATAGCGTAGGTAGAATAACGCAAGTAGTAATCCAAGTCACGGATACAAGCTGCGTAACGACGGGTGGTGTACATATTACCACCGGGACGGGTGATGTCAGAGTACAACAAAGATTTAGCTACAGCTTCTTTAACGATCGCAGCAGCATTAGCGCTGATGGTTGTAGCTGCACGAACGCGCAGTTCACCAGTAGCGAAGTAGCCTTTTAGCTTTTCGAGAGCAGCGGTGTCAAGGTATTTACCTTGAACGTCTGAAGAATTGATAACGGAGGTAATTGCGTCTTGCATTGTTGTTTTTTCCTTATTTCCAACCTTATTGCTACAGTTTAAGTTTGAGCCGAGTTACAGCTAAAACTTACTGCATTGCACCAACAACGTAGTCGAAGTAAGAACCAGCTTCACCAGCGTCTTCAGAAGACAATAGGGTAGCAGCAACGTTCTTCATAGCGGCAACGCCACCAGCAACTGCATCAATGGGAGTACCCAAAGATTTGTACATTTCGCGTACACCAACGATACCGATTTCTTCGATGGCTGTAACATCACCAGAAACGATTCCGTAGGTAACGAGACGGAGGTAGTAGTCCAAGTCACGCAAGCAAGTAGCTGTCATTTCTTGACCGTAAGCGTTACCACCGGGGGAAACAACGTCAGGACGTTTTTGGAACAGTTGGTCGCCAGCTTGCTTGACAATGCGCTCGCGGTTTTCGGTCAATACTTGAGCGATGCGGAGACGTTGTGCGCCACCAGCAACAAAACCTTTGATTCTATCTAATTCACCGGGGCTGAGGTAGCGAGCTTCCGCATCAGCATTCACGATGGCTTTCGTGACGATACTCATTAATGGATTCCTCCAAAACTAATGGAACCAGAATTTGATTAAACTGGTACGACTTTATGTGGTTGGTAGTGACTTGACAACTTGGTTGACAGTTTTAGCCAGATTGTCTGGATTTGGTGTAAACCAGGTGGAAAACTCAATTACCTCCCGCAAAATATTGTCCAGTATTATGTTGAGCATTTATTACTGCTCTTAATATTTTGTAACACTTATTTTCAGATTCGCTCATTCTCAGGGAACAGGGAACAGGGAACAGGGAACAGGGAACAGGGAACAGGGAACAGGGAACAGGGAAAAGCCTGTGAAATCCAGATTAAACAGTCTTTTCTGAATCATGAGGGAGAAGAAAGGAAGAATTATCTTTTGCCTCTTTCCTCTTGCCTCTTGCCTCTTGCCTCTTGCCTCTTGCCTCTTGCCTCTTGCCTCTTGCC
>NZ_JAQMSE010000229.1:0-3512 GCF_028330045.1 Aphanizomenon sp. CS-733/32 | reverse complement strand
TCCTGAGCTTGCTGTTCGGCTGCAAGGGCTTGATTTTGAGCTTCCTGAGCTTGCTGTTCGGCTGCAAGGGCTTGATTTTGAGCTTCCTGAGCTTCCCTTTGGATCTTTATAGCCGCTTCTTCTGGTGTTGGTACTAACTCACCTTCCGATGTAAAATAGCGGAGTTTACCATTTGCCACACCTAAATATAAATTCAGGACTTCACTCCACAGTAATCCCTGTTTGTTGCCGACAATTTCCTGATATTGATTTCCTACTATTTTAAACCCGTTAAATTCTAAACTTTCTGGACTAAACCAGAAATATTCTGGAGTATGAAAACGACTTTCATAGAGAACTTTTTTCAAATTACGGTCAACTTTTGCGGTACTATCGGACAGTAATTCAATAATTAGGTCGGGATAGCGCCCGTCTTCCTCCCAGACAACCCAAGAAGTGCGGGGACGTTTTTCTGTATTTTTAACTAGGAAGAAATCTGGACCTCTAAATTCTCGATTTTTTAATTGCTGACGACTAAAATAAATAGTCAGATTTGCACCAATAAAAAAATCATTTTGATCACGCCATAACCACTCTAAGCTAGTTACCAATAATAGTAACTGCATATAATGCAAAGAACTTTCCATTTCCGGCTCATCACTTAATAAACGAGTCGCATCGGGCATTTGTTGTTCTAGCTGTTGGGCTGTAACAAACATAAGAGTATACCTACTTGCTTACTGATTTAATTTTAAGCCATGAACAGTGAAAACAGAGTGCCAGATTCAGCTACACTGAGATTTGGATTATTTTATTTTAACTAGATCATGGACATCGGACAGAAAGTTAAGGTGATTCGTTTGCGCGATCGCGTATCCTCTCCTATCGCTCAAAAACTCGGAAAAATCGGCATTATCGAGGGCTACAAAGTCACAGATGGTCGGGGAATTGGTGTGGTGGTGAAGTTTGACGACAACTCTTCCACTTGGTTTTTTGAAGATGAAATCAAACCAGCTTAGTCAAAACAACTTATAGCAGAGGCTAAGAAGATTGGTTGAGTGCTAAGTTGTTATTGACAAGATCGGCAAAATTGGAAATTGAGTAATGGCCTTGATACTGACATTTTTGGGCAAAAACGGCATCGCTCGCAGTAAGATAGCGATCGCCGCAGCCATTAGTTTGGCAACACAAGGTAAACGGGTACTCCTAGCAGGACTAGCAGATCCAACTTTGTCAATTCTACTCAATACTCCTCTGACTTCTGACCCCCAAGACATCTCTCCCAATCTCCAAGCAGTACAGTTTCAAGCATCTGTACTGCTAGAACGCAACTGGGAAGAAGTGAAAAAATTGGAGGCTCAATACCTCCGCACACCAATTTTTAAAGAGGTTTATGGGCAAGAATTGGTAGTATTACCGGGCATGGATAACGCCCTCGCTCTCAATGCGATTCGTGAATATGATGCCAGTGGCAAATATGACGCGATTATTTATGACGGCACGGGGGACGCTGCTAGTTTGCGAATGTTGGGAATGCCAGAATCTTTAAGTTGGTATGTCAGAAGATTTCGGCAATTATTTGTTAACTCCGATTTAGGGAAAACAATTTCTGAATCACCCCTAATTCAACCTTTAATTAGTAGCCTTTTCAATTTTAATTGGACTGCTGACAATTTTTCCCAACCTACTAACCAAGTTAATAATTTCCTCGAAGAAGGTAAAGCTGCCCTGGCTAATCCTCGGCGGGTTGCTGCTTTTTTGGTAACAACATCAGAACCTATTGATGTGGCAAATTCCCGCTATCTGTGGGGAAGCGCTCAACAAATTGGTTTAACTATTGGTGGAGCAATTTTAGTTCCTGGTGGAGAAAATACTAATTTATCCGAGGAATTTGCACCTCTACCTGTGAGCATAGTTCCTGATGTTGTCAATGGGGAATGGCAACCGCTCATAGATGCTTTACCCAACCTTGCTGAACAAGCATTACAAGCTAATCCACCCATTGAAATTGACGTGCATAATCGCCAAGTACGCCTATTTTTACCTGGTTTCGACAAAAAACAGGTAAAACTTACTCAACAGGGTCCAGAAGTCACCGTAGAAGCCGGAGATCAAAGACGTAATATCTTCCTCCCCCCTGCTTTAAGTGGTAAACCTGTGACCGGCGCAAAGTTTCAAAATAGTTATTTGATAATTTCTTTTTAGGTAATAGGTAATAGGTAATGGGTAATGGGTAAAAGTTTTTCCAATTACCAGTTACTTATTACCAATCACCTCTTCCCCAATTACCATTACACCTTATGTCTGAATCAACTCCTATTAATCCCAATTCGCAGCCGAATGAGGCGATAGAATCTGCAAATCCAGAGGTAATAATCACAGAAGACCGCAATGCTAAAACTCGGCAATTGCTGGGAATGAAAGGTGCGAGCGCTGGAGAAACTTCTATTTGGAAAATTCGTCTGCAATTGATGAAACCGATTACCTGGATTCCCCTAATTTGGGGTGTGGTCTGTGGTGCGGCTTCTTCTGGTAACTATACCTGGACTTTAGAAAATGTTTTGAAGTCTGCCCTATGTATGTTGCTTTCGGGTCCTTTATTAACTGGTTATACCCAAACTATTAATGATTATTATGACCGGGAAATTGACGCGATTAACGAACCTTACCGTCCTATCCCTTCGGGGGCAATTTCGGAAAAGCAAGTAGTTAGCCAATTCGTGGTTTTACTATTACTAGGATATGGGGTAGCCTACACCTTAGATTTATGGGCAGGTCATTCAGTTCCTAATGTTTTACTATTGTCTGTTTTTGGTAGTTTCATTGCCTATATCTATTCTGCACCACCATTGAAATTAAAACAAAATGGTTGGCTAGGAAATTATGCTTTAGGTGCAAGTTATATTGCTTTACCTTGGTGGGCTGGCCATGCTTTATTTGGGGAATTGAATTGGAAAATTGTGATTCTGACTCTATTTTACAGTTTGGCAGGTTTAGGGATTGCCATTGTCAATGATTTTAAAAGTGTGGAAGGCGATCGCCAATTAGGATTACAATCATTACCAGTTATGTTTGGAATAAAAACTGCGGCTTTGATTTGTGTCGTCATGATTGACTTATTTCAAGGTTTGGTCGCAGGTTATTTGGTGAGTATTCACGAGAATTTATATGCAGCCATTCTCGTATTATTAATCATTCCCCAAATCACTTTCCAGGATATGTATTTTCTCCGAGACCCCATAGCCAATGATGTCAAATATCAAGCCAGCGCTCAACCATTTTTGGTGTTGGGAATGTTGGTGACGGGTATTGCATTAGGTCATGCCGGCGTTTAATCCTAGAGTGTAATCAGTCGTAAAAACCCCACCCCGCCAGGAACTTAAGTTCCTGGCTAATTTAGCTTAACCGACAGAAGCCCCACGTCTCACTCTTAGGAGCGTGGGATGAATGGCGCGTGAGTTGACGACAGTTCCCTGACTAATGTGCGTAGCACGAAGGAAGGGAACATGGAGGAAACGAACACTTTCTTATTC
>NZ_JAQMSE010000228.1:0-64258 GCF_028330045.1 Aphanizomenon sp. CS-733/32 | reverse complement strand
CCCCAGGGCGGGGAAACCCCAGGGCGGGGAAACCCCAGGGCGGGGAAACCCCAGGGCGGGGAAACCCCAGGGCGGGGAAACCCCAGGGCGGGGAAACCCCAGGGCGGGGAAACCCCAGGGCGGGGAAACCCCGCCCCTACGGTTTTTGTATAGGAACTAGATAAAAGTGCGATCGCTCAAAATAGCCTATTATTAGGCTAGGTGTAACCTGTATTCCATAACTTCATGCCTTTTTCCGATTTCACTAATCCTTATAAAAATCCCGCTGACGTACCAGAAAAGTATCGCCAGCATATAAATCTACAGAAATTATTTAAAGCTGATGGTTCTTATGTACGTCCAGCAGAAGACCCTGTAACAATATGGGCAATTGAGATTTTAGTGGAAGAGTACGGTGTTCCACTAGAAGCAATGGTGTTAGAACTAAATGCAGATTTTGCCGAAGGAACTCATCAAGGTGGACGACGCTATTTAGGGCGGGTAGACATTGTAGTTTATGATGACCGTTATGCTGACTCTGTAGGTAATTTGGATGTAGCTTTTATTATAGTAGAGGCTATGGAACCAAATAAAAAAGTTGGTGGGACTGAAGCGGAAGGTTGGGTAGAACATCTTAATCAGCTTACTGCTTATATAAGTGCTTCACCATTTCCTCGTTATGCGATTTTAACTAGTGGTCAATATACAGAAGTTTATCGTCGTAACCTGGACTATCCCAGCAAATTAGAACCTATTGTAGATTTACCAAAGTATGAAAGCACCCGTGAAGCTGCAAACCATAGTCCTTATACTGTAATTCTTAATCCCAGCGAAGCCGATGGGATTCAAACCGGACTCACACCTCTATCCCGTGATAAATTTCGGGAAGTTTTGGGAGATACCCGTTCTGGATGTCATTCTATTCTCAGAGATAATGAAGGCTTGCAGCCACAAGAAGCCGTTGATGCAATGGTTAAATTCTTGTTTGCTAAGTGGTACGACGAACAAGCAACTATTGACTTGGTAAAGCAAACAGGAGAATCACGGGCTTATGTATTTAGTGTTAGTTCTGAAACTGACCCAGAACGTTTATTAGTTCAAGTTAGAGACACTTTTGAAAAAGCCAAGCAGTGGGAACGGGACACACTAGCGAAAAAATTTGGTGATGATTTAGGTGTGAGGTTGGCTTTTAATGAAGCTGATGTTTTGCAATTCAAGCCACACACGACAATGGAAATCGTCAAGCGTTTACAGCCTTGGAGTTTGCGTAAATCTTCAGCAGATGTCAAAGGTGGAGTGTTTGAGGACTTTTTAAGTAAGACTTTCCGCGATGATTTGGGGCAATATTTCACACCTACACCTGTAATTAATTTAATGGTGGGAATTTTGCAACCAACAGTAAATGATTATGTTGGTGATCCTGCTTGCGGTTCAGCGCGGATGCTAACTCACATTTTGGATTATGTGCGTAAACAGGAATATGCAAAAGCGATCGCAAATAATGGAGGTAGTGCAGAAGGGATAAATCCTGAAGAACCAACAGAAGAGTTTATCAAGTTTCGAGATAATCATTTATTTGGGGCTGAATATTCTCGAAATGTGATGCACGTAGCGCGAGTTAATACTTTAATGAATGGCGCACAATATGCCGATTTAAAGGTTATGGATTCCCTGGAAAGATTGAGTAGCATTACAGGAGGAATTACAGAAGGACTTCCAGAACATCCTGGTTTTTATCTGGGTGGGTTAACGATGATTTTAACTAATCCTCCGTTTGGTTCTAAGTTGACAAATGAAAGTGTTTTAAAGGACTTTGCTGCACGGGATGGAGTGACAAAGAAAAATGGCAAGGTTGTTAGAAGTATTCCTCAAGAAGTCGCTTTTCTTAATCGTTGTCTTGAATTTCTAGCGCCAAATGGTAAGTTAGCAATTGTTTTACCTGATGGAGTGTTAGCAAACAGTACAATGCAGGATGTACGGGACTGGATTTTACGCTGGACAAGGCTGAAATCAGTAATTAGTTTGCCTAAAGAGACATTCATGCCATATGGTGCTGGTGTGAAAACTAGTATTTTGGTTTTAGAAAAACGCGAAAATTCCTTAACTAGTGAAGGTCAGTTAGAAATCGGTCAAGAAATTATAGAGAGTAATGAGGATTATTTAGTTTATATGGCTTTAATAGATGATATTGGCTATGATGCTTCTGGTCGTATGTCTGTATCTGAAGATGAATCTCATGAACCTCCTGATGTTAAAGAAACTGTTATTGATTTTTCTGAAAAATCAGGATGGTAATTTGTAGAATTGAATTTGAAAATAAAAATATCATGCAGTCTATTTTACTAAAAATTTCTGAAATTGATTTAAAAGATCGCTTAACCGTTGAACATTATATTTGTCAAGATATTAAATTGATACATAAATTACGGGAGAGTGTATATCCTTTAGTTCCATTAGGACAAATTGCTACAGTTAAGGGTGGAAAAAGGCTTCCAGCTAATGCTCAATATTCTATTACAGGTATTCCTTATGTCAGAGTAGTAGATGTAGGAGATTTTGAAGTAGATTTAAGCAATGTTGTCTATATATCTGAGGATTTACACAATAAGATACAAAGATATCAACTACAACAAAATGATATAGCTATTGTAATTGTTGGAGCTACCATTGGTAAAACTGCTATTTTTAAATCTACTGTTAGTCCATGTAATTTTAATGAAAATTTAGCTCGAATTACCTCCAAAGATAATAAATTTAACCCTCAATACCTTTTGGCTTATTTAAAAAGTTGTTTTGGTCAAGCTTATATTACTTGGTTGACTGGAGGATCTGCTCAAGCAAAGTTGAGTCTTGAGCGTATAGAGAAAATTAACATTCCTCTTCCTCCTAAACCTATTCAAGACCGTATTGCTCAAATAATGCAGGATGCTTATCATATTCATAGAGAAAAAATTAAAACTTCTCAGGAAATGATCACAAATGTCGAAAAAATCAAAGTCTTAAAAACCGAATTAAGCATTGAACCAATTCGTGCAGATTCCGTTATATTGCTGCAAACAAAAAACAGAATCCTACATTTAGAATTTCAAACTAGAACTAAATCAGAAACTCCCATTCCGTTAAGAATGTTGGATTATTTTGTCAGATTAGTTAGACAATATCATCTACCTGTTACCCAAGTGGTGATTTTCTTGCAGGAAACAACTAATGAAATCGCTTTTACCGAGGCTTATATTGATGAAATGACAACTCATCGCTATCGAGTCATCAGAATGTGGGAGCAAGATTCAGATTTGTTTCTCAATAACCCAGCATTACTTCCATTAGCACCATTAACAAAAACAAATTCCGCCCCAGAGTTATTATCCCAAGTTGCCAGAGAAATTGCTAAAATTACAGATGTACCAGCCAGACAGAATACTGCTGCTTACACGGAGATTTTAGCAGGTCTACGATTCGAGAAAAATCTAATTCGTCAATTATTGAGTGAGGATATTATGCAAGAATCTGTAATTTACCAGGATATTTTGCAAAAGGGTGAACAGAAAGGAGAACAAAAAGAAGCTTTTCGTTTTCTGAATCGTCTTTTAAATCGGCGGTTTGGGGAAATGGATTCATTTATAGTTGAACGGATTCGTTTATTGCCTACTGAACAATTAGAAATATTGGGAGAAGAGTTTTTGGAATTTTCAGGAATATCTGATTTAGTCAATTGGTTAGATACACACCTTCCCAGAAGTTTATAAGGTTTTTTCCAGATTCTTGATTTTTTGAGATTTTAGCAGGTTTGCGATTCGAGAAAAATCTACTTCGTCAATTATTGAGTGAGGATATTATGCAAGAATCTGTAATTTACCAGGATATTTTGCAAAAGGGTGAACAGAAAGAAGCTTTTCGTTTTCTGAATCGTCTTTTAAATCGGCGGTTTGGGGAAATGGATTCATTTATAGTTGAACGGATTCGTTTATTACCCACTAAACAGTTAGAAATATTGGGAGAAGAGTTTTTGGATTTTTCAGGAATATCTGATCTAGTTAATTGGTTAGATACACATATTCCTAGAAGTTTATAAGGTTTCTTCCAGATTCTCGATTTTTTTAAAAAGTCGGGAATCTAATTTTTGATTTGCTTTGTGACATTAGCAACACAATGGAGGGCGGGGAAACCCCGCTACAAGTTTGGTGATGAAAAACTGTACCTCATGACAGCTAAAACTGCTGTAATTATCAATACTATTTATTTAATCCTGAATAAAAATTTACAAGCGGAATTAAACGAAATCAAATATATTAATTCTCTGGGTTTTAGAAAAAGTAGATTTTCTTATGCTTTTTTGAGAATTTTAAATTTTTAAGTATTGCAATCTGATAAAATTTGTAAGGTTTCTATAAGCTCTGAGCAATGGGATCGACTGGTGTAAGGATCGCAATTGACGCAATGGGGGGAGATCATGCACCCGCTGAAATCGTCGCCGGCGCACTGCGGGCGCGAGAGGAATTGGGTGTAAAAATATTACTGGTTGGAGATCCCCAACAAATTGAGGCTATAATGCCGCCAAAGACAACTATGGCGGGTTTGGAGATTGTTCCTGCTGAGGAAGCGATCGCTATGGATGAAGATCCTCTCAACGCAGTTAGACGCAAGCGGAAATCTTCCATCAACATAGCGATGGATTTAGTCAAAAATCAACAGGCAGATGCTGTATTTTCTGCTGGACACTCTGGTGCAGCTATGGCATCAGCTTTGCTGCGATTAGGCAGATTACCGGGAATTGACCGCCCAGCAATTGGCACAGTATTCCCCACCATCAAAGCCGGCAAACCAGTAATGATTCTGGATGTTGGTGCTAATGTAGACTGTCGCCCTAAATTTTTAGAGCAGTTTGCAGTCATGGGTTCAATTTACAGTCAGTATGTTTTGGGAACAGACAATCCCAAAATAGGTTTATTGAATATTGGCGAAGAAGATACTAAAGGTAACGAAGTAGCTCTCCGCGCCCACCAATTGTTACGGGAAAATACTCAAATTAATTTTACTGGTAATGCTGAAGGGCGTGATGTATTATCCGGTGAATTTGATGTGATTGTTTGCGACGGCTTTGTGGGTAATATTTTATTAAAATTTGCCGAAGCGGTTGGAGGCGTAATTCTACAAATTCTTCGAGAAGAATTACCCCAAGGGATACACGGTCAAATCGGTACAGCGATTTTAAAACCTAATCTGAAGCGCGTTAAACAACGCATGGATCATGCTGAACACGGAGGAGCTTTGCTTTTAGGTGTTAGCGGGATTTGTTTTATTGGTCATGGCAGTTCCCAAGCGCCATCTATTTTTAGTGCCATTCGTATGGCTAAAGAAGCCGTAGATAATCAAGTGCTAGAAAGACTCCAATCCCAATATCAAATTCTCCAAAATGAAAGTAGTTAGCTATTATTTCTTCAACATGGAGATACTAAGTTAACAACTATTTGTCATTTGTCATCCAATTTTAGATTGCGGATTTTAGATTCATAAATACTTTTATAAATCTGAAATTCTTGATCTCAAATCTAAAATTGGGATTGTCATTGGTACTCGTTATTAATGCTCACAAACAAGACAACTGACAATTTACAAATGACACTTGACAATTGAGGAAAAAAAGAAGTGCAAAATTTTTTCAACAGTGGTATAGCGATTACAGGTAGTGGTTCAGCAGTCCCAACAACTCGTTTACACAACCAAGAATTAACTCAACTGGTAGAAACATCAGATAAGTGGATTGCCTCAAGAACAGGAATTCGTCAAAGACGGTTAGCATTGCCCCCTGATTCACTGACATCATTAGCCACTGCGGCTAGTCAACAGGCCATCACCGCCGCCGGTATCACAGCAGCAGACATAGATTTAATTTTATTAGCTACCTCCACTCCTGATGACCTGTTTGGAACTGCTTGTCGTGTTCAAGGTGAATTAGGCGCTACCAAAGCAGTTGCCTTTGACTTAACTGCTGCCTGTTCTGGCTTTGTCTTTGGTTTAGTCACAGCCGCCCAATACCTCAGAACAGGTGTTTATCAAAATGTACTTTTAATTGGGGCTGATATCCTCTCTCGGTGGGTAGATTGGCAAGATAGACGCAGTTGTGTGTTATTTGGTGATGGGGCTGGGGCAGTTATATTACAGGCTAATCAAAGCGATCGCCTATTAGGATTTTGCCTCAAAAGCGACGGTTCTCAAAACAATTGTCTCAACCTAGCCTATAACGCCTCTAGCACAGAATTAGCGCCAGATATTCACGTATCTACAGGCAAATATCATCCTATTACCATGAACGGTAAAGAAGTCTACCGCTTTGCTGTGCAAAAAGTCCCAGAAGTGATAGACAAAGCCCTATTTGCAGCTAATCTCAAAGTGGAAAATATAGATTGGCTAGTATTACATCAAGCGAATCAAAGGATTATCAATTCCGTTGCTGAACGCTTAGAGATTCCCGAACATAAAATTATCAGCAATGTCGCCGACTATGGTAACACCTCCGCTGCATCTATCCCCCTGGCTTTAGATGAAGCAGTGCGAGCCGGGAAAATTAAACCTAATGATATCATTGCCACATCTGGTTTTGGTGCCGGTCTTTCTTGGGGGGCAGCCATTTTTCAATGGGGAAGATAGATAAGTCAAAAATGACAACTGACAACTGACAACTGACTAATAACAAATGACTAAAACTGCATGGGTGTTTCCCGGACAAGGTTCTCAAGCATTGAGAATGGGAATAGACTTGTTAACTCTACCATCTGCCAAAGAAAAATTTATTCAAGCTGAGGCAATTTTGGGTTGGTCTGTAATAGATATATGTCAAAGTGATATTGACACCTTATCAAGAACACTTTATACCCAGCCTAGTTTATATGTAATCGAAAGTATTATTGCTGATATTTTGCGAGAAAAAGGACAGCAACCAGACGTAGTTACAGGTCATAGTTTAGGCGAATATATAGCCCTTTATGTCGCTGGTGTCTTTGAATGGTCGGCTGGGTTACATTTGGTAAAACGGCGGGCAGAATTAATGGATAGTGCGGCTGGGGGAATGATGGCAGCATTAATGAACTTTGACCGAGAAGAATTAGAAAAAGTTATTAGCGTCACACCTGATGTAGTTTTAGCAAATGATAACAGTCCTCTCCAAGTTGTTATTTCTGGAACTCCAGACGCTGTACAGGCTGTGATGTCGCAAGTCAAAGCAAAACGGGCTATCCCCTTAAAGGTTTCCGGCGCATTTCATTCCCATTTAATGAAAGCAGCCGCAATGGAATTTCAAGAAGTTCTCGATTCCGTTATTTTTCAGTCAGCAAATATTCCAGTTTTATCTAATGTAGATCCAGTTCCAGCAATAGAAGCGGAAACTTTAAAACAGCGTCTTTCTCAACAAATGACTGGTTCTGTCCGCTGGCGAGAAATTTGTTTGCAATTAGTAGAAGATGGCATTGAGAAAGTTGTAGAAATTGGTCCTGGTAACGTATTAACTGGTTTAGTTAAACGAATTGCACCTAGTTTAATTTTGCAAAACATTCGTAATGCTGCTGAATTACCTGAATAAAGTAGTAGATTTGCCAAATCAATTCAAAATTAAATAAGTCCTAATGGGGACGATATTGGCAACATAAACTTTCTATGATGTCTGTGTTCTATTATCTAAACATTCAATATTGTTCGGTTAAAGAAATGTAAATTGGATTGAACGATAGTGAAACCCAAAAAATACTCATAAACCTTGGGTTTCGTTCCCCAAACTAACCTACCATATAATGATTTTTCGCCTTGACCGAACAGTGTTGGGTTTGGTTTACTTCCGTCAAACAAACCTACGCAATTTCATTGTTTGAACTTAACTAACAAATATTGTTTAAACATTTAGTTAATGAACCTCAGTAATTTATCAAAATTAAAGTAAGATAGCCAAAAACTCAACCTGACACTTTTTTGAAATTGCCTAAAACTTGCCATAATCAACCTGCAAACAAAACTAAAAATATTCATGAATACACTTGAACAAAAAACTTGGATGACGCAAGCAGAGTATGCTAAAATGGTAAGTCTAAGTATCCTGTAGTGGCTTTTACAGTTAGTGTGAAAGAACAACGGGCGATCGCTATAGAATTACTCATGATTATTGCCATCCATGCCACGATCTTAACTTACCTGGAGTTCCATGCCATTAAACTACTTCTTAGCTACTTCTTGCCCATATAGGCTATGGGGGGGCTGATATTTTATATCTATACCAATCATCTGTTATGCCCCATGACAAATGTGAATGATCCTCTCATCAATAGTCTCTCTATTCGAGTTCCCAAACTATTTGATGTCTTACATTTAAACTTTTCTTACCATACAGAACATCACATTTTCCCCGGTATGAATTCAGATTATGCGCCAATGGTGCAAGAACTATTACAAACATATTACCCTGAAAGATTTAACTTATTAAATGCGGGAAAAGCCTGGGAATTAATGATGGAAACACCCAGACATTACAAAAATGATCATACTTTCACAGATTGGTCTGGAAATAAATTTGTAACCTGTCCAATCTTAGGGATAAATCTCAGCGATCTATAGTCAAATTTAATCAGCACCTATGGAGAAGTAATGTAGAGACTTTCCCTTGTCAACTCGATTATATCTCCATCCAAAGACGTTCTAATTGTCTTTGCCAAGCTGCTAAAACTTGTTCTCTTCCCTGGGCATTTTGGTCAATATCTCCTAACAATCCTTCGGCATAAAAACGATCTAGATTTTGCATAGTTGCTTCTAAGGATTGTCCCTGTTGTTTTGCGGCTTTAATAATTTCGCGGATACGAGTTTCTACTAAATTATTGAAAACATCATGAACACCAGCTTGATATAATGAAATCAGACGAGCGATCGCATTAGCAAAATCTCCATTAGTCAAAGTCCCACTATTATGCTGAAACACGCCCCAAATTACATCATCATAAACAGCATATCGTGTTTCCTGAGTATCATCAAAATTAGCCTCTAGAAACTGTGTCATAAAGGCTGTAGCTTCTTGTAAAGGCATAATTGGCAATAACACCCGCAACCAAGTATTATCTTCTGAAAGCAGCACCAATAACCGAAAATCAGCAGTTTCTACTTGCCAAGAACCAGGAGCGATAGATTTTACAACTTCAGCACTAAATAACTCTGTTAACGTACCCGCTATGTCTTCCGGTGTCATAATTATTTTTGAACTTTATCATCTAGAGTAACGCTTTTTGGCATAGGACTTACCCAAGTTTCACACTAAAAATCTGTTGTCGGGTACTAATCTTAGCACTATTGACTTTTAGACTCAGTTGGTGATGTAGTCGCAGGTTCTAGTGATGCGGGAGACTCTGCTGGCGGTGAATCAACAGACTTTTGACGACGACGGAGGACTTCTGTTAAGCGTCTCTGACTTTTTTGCACCCTTTCGGTTCTATCTTCGTCCGATTGATTACTCGTGTCAGATTTTACGGGCTGAACTGAACGGCGACGGGCTGGAGATTCTTCTGTTTGCTTGGGTTGTTCAGGTTCAATAGACTGACGGGGTAGTGAAACTGGTTTACTTTTGGAGGGTGCAGATTCTTGTCTCTGTCTAGTTATATTTTCGGATGGAATATCGGTAATAATAACATTCGTTTTTCTGCGATTGCGTTGACGTGATTCTATCGAAGTGGAAGCAGCAGCTTCTTGTTCCGGTTTTTTATTAATGGCTTCCCGCTGTTTTTCTATTTGGCGTTCTTGAAGTTTACGGTGACGCTGTGATCCTTTAATAGCAAAGTTAACCGAGGCTCTTACTCCTTCTCTTCCTGCTTCTGTAGGCGTTAATTTCCACTCTTGAGCAGCTTTTTGAGCAGCTTCATCTAGTTCACTATCACCACTGGAACGGATTAACCGTACTCTAGTAACATTACCTTTATTATCTGTGTCAATAGCAACTTCTGGAGTTCCTTCTGCACCTCGCCGTCTGGCTCTCTCTGGATACTTAGTTTCACACCGTAGACAATCCGCACGATTTAATTTAGAACTGTTTTCGATGGGAGGTTTGGGTGCGGTAGCTACTGGCGTATTTTCTGGCTTTGCTGTGTTTCCCACACCATTACCGGAATTGTTTCCCACACCATTACCAGAATTATTTCCCACACCATTACCGGAATCTTTACCTAAAATATTTCTCCAGCGCTGATTTCCTAAATTACTGAAAATCTTTTTATTCTGCGAAACAGGTGTAAAATTCGTGGAGTTACTGGGGATATTATTAGAACTAGTATTGGGTTGAGTTTCTGGCTTTAATAATGGGATTTCTGTAGGTTTAGTTTCTGATTGAGGTTGAGTAGATGCTAGAGTATTGGAATTTTCATCTAATTTTGGAATTGGTTTAGTTTCTGTGGGGATTGGTGCTATTGTCGGTTCAGGATTTGTGTTGGCTATGGGGGTATTTTTTACAGGATTTGGTATGATTGCGGTTTGAGGAGGCGTGAGTATTGGGGATTGTTTACCAAGAAGATTGTTATTGGCTGTTGGTTGAGAATGTTTGCTTACAGGTGCAACAGAAGATTTAATTTTACTAATAGTTATTTTTTTAGGTATGGAAATTTCGCCACCTTCATTACCACCACCAGAATTTGTTTTTGGTTGGGATTTTATCTCTACTGGTGGTTGGATTGGTTTCTGAGGGAGAGTCTCCAAAATCGTCAATTCAATTGGTTCACTTATAACTTCAGGTACTTTCAAGAAAAACTTATTAATAGCTAAAGCTAGTAGTCCAGTATGTAATGCTAATGAGCCAATAAAACTAAAAACCAGGAAAGTTTTTAAGGCTTCAGCCTCTTTTTCGCGCTGTTCTATAGTGATGCTTGATAAACTCATATTTTATGATTAGTTATGAATAATATGACAGTTATTACGCTTGATGAAACACAATCTAGGGCGGGGAAACCCCGCCCCTACAGGCTTTGCGGGTTGCTGACTGTATCTCACAAAGAGTGAATACTGCTATAACTATAGGAATAATAAGCGAAAAGCCCCGCACATTGTTAAGCCATCAAGTTAGTACTTTTTGTAGTTATTCACTCCCCCCCTCTAAAATTATCGGAACCCTTGATCTCTCGTTAAAGATGGGGGGAGTGTGAACAGTTACTACCTTTTTGGCCAGCCTTTATCAGCTTGTTGTAGGACATAAGCAGCTACATTTTCTATTTGTTCTGCTTTTAATCTCTTACCAAAGGCTGGCATTGCGCCTTTACCCTTAGTAACTTGAGCAATAATTTTTTCAGCCGAGTACATATCGTACTTTTCTAAAGCCTCTTTCTTCAAGGTTTTCGCGCGATTAACTATATTACCACCCCCTATGTGACACTGAGCGCAATTAGCCTTAAATATTGCCGCGCCACTAGCAGCGTCCGCGGCGAAAGCGGGACTACTGAAGGTAAAGGTAAAGATAGCTACGCCTAGCAATAATACTGAGATGATCTTTTTCATGTGGTGTTTTCTCTACAACAATGTCTGAATCCGTGCAAGTATCCTCTATAATTCTCATTTAATTTTGTGGGATTAGTCAAACGACAAGCTGTCAAACTTGGTTCTCAATTATGGGAAATTGGCGATTAATTGATTGATAGCTTGAGGGTTTAGGCTGAAGGTAAATTTATGTGAATTTAAATTTACAATTAGCAAAAGGAAATTAATTATGAAACATAAAAGGTAAACTGTTCGGATTCCTCCTTGATTTTTTAAACTTCATTTTTGATTTGCTAATCTAGGAATATCCTTTTCGGTGACACGACAAATCCGCCAATCGTCTAAAATGTCTGCGCCCATATTCCGGTAAAATGCTTGGGCTGACACATTCCAATCTAAAACGCTCCACTCTAAGCGCCCACAATCCCTTTCTAAAGCTATTTGGGCTACCTTTGCCAAAAGTGCTTTACCAATACCTTGGCGGCGATATTCTGGCAAAACAAAGAGATCTTCCAGGTAAAGTCCTGGCTTGGTGAGAAATGTTGAATAATTATGAAAAAATATAGCAAAACCTACAGTTTGACCTTGAGATTCAGCTAAGATTGCGTCTACATATTTTGGCGAACCAAATAAATGATCTTTGAGGGCTTCAGCATTACCAATCACAGCATCGGATAGTTTTTCATATTTTGCAAGTCCTTGAATTAATGCAAATAAGGTATGAGCATCACTGGGTTGGGCAAAACGGATGATTAAATTAGTCATTGGTCATTGGTCATTGGTCATTAGTTTACAGTTTATACTTAAGAGGTTTAATTTTTTAACAACTAACAACTGACTAATGACTAATGACTAATGACTAACAACTTATACTAACCAGCCTTTTAACCGTTTGGCTATGTGGGGGCGACGTAACTTTCGCATGGCTTTACTTTGGATTTGACGAACTCGTTCGCGGGAAAGGTTAAACATATTACCCACTTCTTCGAGAGTGCAGGGTTCGCTGCTGGTGAGTCCATAGCGGAGGGAAATAACATCTTTCTCTCGTGGAGTGAGTACGTCTCCTAGAACTTCCCAAATTTCCTGACGCATCATATTTTCGTTCATTTTTGCTTCGGGAGATTGGTTGTCTTCATCTTCTAGCAAGTCCATTAATTCTGTGTCTTCTTCTTTACCGACACGGTGGTTAAGGGACAGTGCTTGTCGTCGAAGTTGTTGCAGTTGACGCAGTTGGTGAACCGTAATTTCCAAAGATTCGGCCATTTCGGCTTCCGTTGGGTTACGAGAGAGTTTTTGTTTGAGTTCCCGTTGGGCTTTTTTTAGTTTATTAAGTTTCTCAACAATATGGATTGGTAAGCGAATAGTTCGGGCATCATTAGCGATCGCTCTGGTAATTGCTTGTCTAATCCACCAATAAGCATAAGTAGAAAACTTATATCCTTTATCGGGATCAAATTTTTCAGAAGCGCGGTTTAAACCCATTGCTCCTTCCTGAATCAAATCGAGAAAAGGGACACCACGATTTAAATATCGTTTAGCAATAGATACAACTAACCGGAGATTGGAGCGAATCATTTTTCGCTTGGCGACTCTACCTTGATACAAGCGGCTGTCCAGTTGTTTTTCTGTCATTTCTAATTTTGAAGCCACCTGAACCTTACTAGGGTGCGTTCCTAGTTCCAATTCCAATGCTGCTTGCAATTCTTTGACTTCTTCCAAAAATCTCACTCGTCTGGCTAATTCCACTTCTTCATCAGGTTTGAGTAGTGGATAACGCGCCATTTCCTTAAAAAATGCACCGACCGCATCATCATTTTCGGTTTTATTATATCCCGAAGGACGGGCTGCGGCCATGTCATCGCCATTGCGTTCTTCTGATTCCAAGTTTTCGACAATTGCAGTATCTTCATATACTACCTGATCTAAACTCTCGATTGATGGTTCTTCATGATCAGTAATATTCTCTAGTATTTCCATTGTTCCCAATTCAGCAAGATTCATAGTTTCCTTTAGGGATGGTTGCTTTGTTTGGTACATAATTTAATCACAACAGCCTGTTTCAGACTGGGTAGTTTTCCCTTCAGGACAAATACACCCTTTTTCTCTAGCAAAAGACTCTCTTTTTGATCATTCCTTATCTGGAAGGTAAATCAGTATTTGTCCATTATTTTTGGTTATGGCTAGATACAACCTATGATCATTACTGGTTTTAGCACCCACAAAAAACTATCTTTTTTGGCAGATATCTCGGCATATTCTTCATTCTTTTCTTAATTAGCAAATATGTCAAACCCCCTGATACTCACTTTAACAAATATCCAAAATGTGAATAAACACTCCTATATATCCATCCTAAATGATCTGTAAAAAAATCTATTGCTTGTTGCCTGTTGTCTGTTTAGCACCTCCATGAATAAGCCAGGAAAGCTATATATTAAATTTTTGTGTATTTTTTGCAAAGTTTCTATGTTTGTCCGGGTTGGCAGATGAGAGTAATTGGATAAATCGCCATTTTGTTACTAGAGTTATTTCTACGAAAATCTACTAAATAATCCAAAATACAAAAATAGAAACTTCCAATCCGGATAGTATTTATCGTTTAAAAGCATCGCATATTAAAAAAATATTTAATATCTATCAATGGGTGGAAAAGCTCTATGCCTGATTTCGTAGTTCAAAATGAGTTTTAATTAATAACACAATTACGGAGGAAGTTATAAATAATAATTCAACACTTAATGCGCTGATGGGATATAGATGGCATGGGTATTTAAGAGTTAGAATACTTGTGATACGAGAATTTGTCTAAAAGGTTTATCTCAGATTTATTCTATATTTTGAATCCTGACTTAATTGCCTATTACTCATAATTCCTCATTCTCTGAATGTATTTCTCAAGATAGATTTGGCAGATTGCGGACACAAGTATGTAAATCAATTTTCAAGTATTTAATACTCGGATACTAGGAGATAATTTGTCTGGTAGATTACATAAATTCCAGATTATCAAGTATTATGTGTAATTGAAGTATTGTAAAATACTATTTACAGCAGGTAAAATCAAAGGATATAGTTAGGTAAGCTTGAATAGAATTAACCAAGTCTGTAAGTAGAATATTTGTTTATAAATTGAGAAATTATGTATACTATTAGTGTAAATTCATCGGTTATAGCCGTATCCGAACCAGGAGGATTATATCAATTTCAACCAAAGTTGTCCCAATGGGTTGAAGTGCTTGTAGACTGTCCAGGATGTTCAGATTTATTTACCTATAAAATACCCGAACAGTTAGAAATCAAACCAGGGGATATTTTAAGTGTTCCTTTTGGTGCAACACAGGTAGGTGCGATCGCTATTCGCTTATTAACTCACCCACCAACAGATTTAGCAATAGAAAAAATTCGAGAAGTAGAAGATGTAGTTAGTGAAGGGTTTTTCCCTCCTGGTTATTGGATTTTGCTTAATCGTGTTGCAGCTTATTACTATACACCTCTAATTCAGGTAGTTCGCGTCGCATTACCACCGGGATTATTAGGAAGATCACAACGTCGTCTGCGGTTGACTCCCTTGGGTAGAGAAAATCTTTCTATTTACATTAGCCCTACAGCCCAGCAAGTAATCACACTTTTACAAAAAACCCCCACGGCAGACTATAGTTATCACTACATTCAACAAAAAGTTAAAGCTGCATATCGAGGTATTCGGGAATTAATCCGTTTGGGATTAGCAGAAAACTATTTAGAACCGCCACGACTTACCCAACCTAAATTACAAAAAGCTGTCACACTTCTGGATAATCATGATGACGATTTAACAACCCGTCAAAAAGAAATTGTCGAAGTTTTACGCCGACAAGGCGGGGAAATGTGGCAAAGTGAATTATTGCAACTTTGCGCTACCAGCACATCTACGCTGAAAGCCTTAGTAGATAAAGGATATATAGTCATTGAAGACAGAGAAATATTACGTCGAGAACAAGGACCAACAGTAGCCGGAGATTGGGCGAAATCCTTAACACCAGACCAAAATAACGCCTTAGAAACAATTAATTCCTTAACTGGATTTACTCAAGTATTGTTACATGGGGTGACAGGTTCAGGAAAAACAGAAGTATATTTACAAGCCATATCACCGTTACTCGCCCAAGGAAAATCCGCCCTGGTTTTAGTTCCTGAAATCGGACTTACTCCCCAACTTACAGACAGATTCCGCGCCAGATTTGGAAACAAAGTCCACGTTTACCACAGCGCCCTTTCCGACGGTGAACGTTACGACACTTGGCGACAAATGCTCACAGGAGAGCCGCAAATCATCATTGGGACTCGCAGCGCCATTTTCGCCCCTTTACCCAATCTAGGCTTAATTATCCTGGACGAAGAACACGATAGCAGCTTTAAACAAGATTCCCCCATTCCTACTTACCACGCCCGCACTGTCGCCCAATGGCGAGCCGAATTAGAACATTGTCCCCTCATTTTAGGTTCAGCAACTCCTTCTTTAGAAAGTTGGGTAAGTAGAAATCATCAATATTTATCATTACCAGAACGGATTAACTCGCGGCCATTACCACCTGTGGAAACAGTGGATATGCGTCAAGAGTTAAAAGAGGGAAATCGGTCTATTTTTAGTAGGAAGTTGCAAAATGCACTGCAACAATTGGAAGAAAAACAACAACAGGGAATATTATTTATTCATCGGCGGGGACATAGTACCTTTGTCTCTTGTCGCAGTTGTGGTTATGTATTGGAATGTCCCCATTGTGATGTTTCCCTAGCTTATCATCATGTGGAAGCGGGAGCGCCGGAATTATTGCGTTGTCATTATTGTAATTATGGGCGTCTACATCCTCCCCATTGTCCCGAATGCAGTTCCCCTTATTTAAAGTTTTTCGGAAGCGGTACTCAACGGGTAGCGCAGGAATTAACTAAACAATTTCCCAATTTGAAAATAATTCGCTTTGATAGCGACACCACTACGAAAAAAGGTTCGCACCGTGAACTCCTAACTAGATTTGCTAACGGTGAAGCGCATTTATTAGTGGGAACACAAATGTTAACTAAAGGGTTAGATTTACCCCAAGTTACCCTTGTGGGTGTCGTCGCTGCGGATGGATTATTGCATTTATCTGATTACCGCGCCAATGAACGCACATTTCAAACTCTGACTCAAGTTGCAGGAAGGGCAGGAAGAGGGGATGATCCAGGTAGGGTAATTGTCCAAACCTATACTCCAGAACATCCGATTATTGAAGCTGTGCAAAAGCACGATTATCAATCTTTTTGTGATGCAGAGTTAGTACAAAGACAAGCTTTGAATTATCCTCCCTATGGAAGATTAATTTTATTGCGGTTAAGTAGTTTAGATCCGATTCAAGTCCAAAATACAGCCCAAATCATTGCTACATTTTTAAGCAGTAAAGAAGGATTTGAGATATTAGGACCTGCACCTGCTAGTATTTTACGAGTAGCTAACCGTTATCGCTGGCAAATATTACTCAAGTTTGCTCCTGATGCTTTACCTAATTTACCAGATTGGCCAGAGGTGCGATCGCTTTCTCCCGCTTCTGTGAGTTTAACAATTGATGTAGATCCCATTAATATTATGTAGTCGCGGAAAATAAATTATTGTCTGAATCAGGATTGACAGGATTTAATGCTACTCCAACTCACATAAGACGTAATATGCAACTTACCAACAGTATCGCTTATCTTTTAGTATCCCATGGGGGTCGTGATCCTCGTCCAGATCTGGCTATGCAGCAATTAGCTAGGCTGTTAAGAGAGATATTACCCCCGGGTGAAAATTTCATAGAAGTTGCTACCCTAGAGGCAAATATCCAACCTTTACATTTGCAAATTCAAGATTTTGCTAATCGCGTTCAAGCTTTTGGCTGTAAGAAGCTGCAAATTATTCCCCTATTTTTGTTACCGGGATTCCATGTCATGACTGATATTCCCGCAGAAATCGCCCTGGTAGAACAGGTGATAAATAAAGGCATGATCATAGAATTGCGCCCTTATATTGGTAGTTATCCTGGGTTAGAAAAGTTTTTTGCTAAAATGATGATGACAGTTAAAGCAGATATAGCAATTATTTTAGCTCATGGTAGCCGCCGTGCTGGTTCTCATACCTCTGTGGAAAGTCTAGCAGCTAGTGTCGGCGCAGTTACAGCCTATTGGTCTGTGCCTCCGAGTTTAGACACAAGAGTACAGGAATTAATTACTGCTGGTTATAGACAAATTGCGATTTTTCCCTATTTTTTATTTACAGGTGGGATAACTGATGCGATCGCACAAGCAGTAGAAACGCTAAAATTACAATTTCCGTCAGTCAGTTTTCAACTCGCACCACCTTTGGGAACAAGTCGAGAATTTGCTGATTTAATTGAGAATTTCATCACAGAAGAGGAAAAAGTTGTTGGGTAAAGTCTATTTAGTCGGCGCTGGTCCTGGAGATCCTGGACTCATGACTCTCAAAGGCAAAGGTTTATTAGCTTGTGCAGATGTGGTTATTTATGACGCTTTGGTGAGTCCAGAAGTGCTGGAAATGATCAATCCCCAAGCTGAACAAATCAACGCGGGTAAACGCATGGGTAGACATTCACTGTTACAAGAATTTACTACCCAATTACTGATTGAAAAAGCCGCAAATCAGGCCATAGTTGTTCGCCTCAAAGGTGGTGATCCTTTTATCTTTGGTCGTGGTGGGGAAGAAATGGCGGAATTAATAGCCGCAGGTATCCAGGTAGAAGTTGTCCCCGGAATTACATCAGGAATCGCCGCAGCGGCCTATGCTGGTATACCCTTAACCCATCGGCTTTATAGTTCTTCTGTTACTTTTGTAACTGGACATGAATCCGCTGGTAAGTATAAACCCCAGGTAGACTGGCAAGCCATAGCTCACGGCTCGGAAACTATAGTAATTTATATGGGCATTCACAATTTACCCTACATTATTGAACAGTTTACTCTAGCTGGATTGAGTTCAGATACACCTATTGCTTTAATTCGCTGGGGAACTCGGCCAGAACAGGAAGAATTAATTGGTGAATTGGGGACAATTGTCGAACAAGTGGAAGCCAAGGGATTTCTTGCACCGGCAATAGCTGTAATTGGTGCAGTCGTTAAAATGCACGGTATATTATCTGATTCTGTACAGGAGAAAAAATGATAAACTAGTACACTGCGGCGTAAATAAACCAACCATTCTTAATCGTCAAAAAGCTTACTCAGTATTACTTTTGACCTTTGACTTTTGACTTCCGCTTTCCGGTAGTAGTTTGTAAACAAAATACTTTTGACCATCCTCAAATCCTGAGCATCCTGATTCAGACAAAATGCAATTTCTGAAAATGTAGATTAATTTTAATAAAACATCCTGTACATCCTCAAATCCTGGACATCCTGATTCAGACAGATTTGGTATAATTAACATGAGCATTCACTAACTGAGTTAACTATGAAAACACTAGACATAAAAGTAACTATAACAAATGATGGCAAATTATTAGTCAATTCTCCTGTAGATATGCCAATGGGAGAATATAACGCTGTGATTGTCTTAGAAGATCGCCCAATTAAACATCATCTGCCAACTTCTGTACAAAATGCTCAGGCTATTTTTAGAAAATATATTCCTGTTAATAGAAAACTTTCTGAAGAATTAATTCAGGAACGAAAAGAGGAAAGTTTAAATGAGTGAAGTTGTTGTAGATGCTTCTGCTATTTTAGCTTTACTCAATGAAGAAACTGGTAGCGAAGAAGTTTTAAAGTTTATTGGTAAAGCTGCAATTAGTACAGTGAATTTATCCGAAGCTATAGCAAAATTAGCAGATGCAGGAATCCCGGAAGAAGATATTAGACAGATTCTTTCTAATCTCAATCTTGAAGTTATTGATTTTAATGAAAAACAAGCCTTAAGAGCGGGAATGTTGCGCCCAAATACTAAATCAATCGGGCTTTCATTTGGTGATAGGGCTTGTTTAGCATTAGGTATTATTCTTAATCAGCCTGTTCTCACAACTGATCGGTTGTGGGGTAGTATTAATGTGGGGGTTGAAGTTATAGTAGTGCGTTAGGCATTAATGAGAGGAAATAATCATTTAAGCATGATTATTGACAATAATTTTGGCTCTTCGGTAATTGTTACGAACTTCAAGGATTGCCTTTAGAACTTTGCTTACACTCTCATCTAGACTTTCATGATCTGTCTTGCATTCAACTTCTGGGTCAATTGGTGGTTCATAGGGATCATTAACTCCTGTGAAGTTTTTAATTTCCCCTGATCTAGCTTTTTTATATAAACCCTTGACATCTCGTTGCTCACAAACATCTAACGGAGTATTGACATAAACCTCAATGAAATTACCAATTTTCTGCCGAACTTCATTACGGATATCTCGGTAGGGAGAAATGGCTGCAACCAAAACAATTACACCATTGCGAGTCAATAATTGGGCAACAAAACCTATGCGACGAATATTTTCGTCTCTATCTTCCTTGCTGAAACTTAAACCCTTCGTTAAGTTCTGGCGGACAATATCGCCATCAAGAACTTCAACTTTATCGCCCTGTTCCAGAAGCTTTTGCTCTACATCTCTACAAATGGTAGTTTTACCCGCTCCACTTAAACCAGTAAACCAAACAGTCACACCTGATTGTTGCATTTTTATGGGTTTGAATTCTAAATCTTAATCAATGCCTTGCTCAAAAAAAGAGTATGAAAAGAGGGCTGATGTAGTAAAGTTTATGCAACATTTATTTACAATGTGTCCCAAATTGCAGCTATCTCGACTTTACCCTCTGTAGGCTATATGACAAAGCAGAGGGATATTTTAAGGTAACACTCTATCTCCTAGAGTGGTTATGCTAAAATAATTAATATAAATAAAATAGAAGATGAATACATTCTAATTGTATGTAGCAATTATGCACTCTAGTCGAAAACCAAAATATTGGCAGGATCGTATTTAATTGATTTCTAAATTTTCACACAATATGATGAAAGATTATTTTCAGCAAATCTCCTTGGGAAAAGGGTTTTTCTAAATAACCATTAGCTCTCACCAACTTAGCTTTTGCTCTATCTCTTAATCCCATTCTTTCAGTCATCAAAATCACAGGAATATTTTGATAATGCGAGTGTTTTCGTAATAAAGAACAAATTTCATAGCCATCTAAATTAGGCATTTCTACATTTAATAAAATCATATCTGGCTGTACCCGTAGAATCTCTATTAAAGCTTGGGAAGAATCCATAAATTTCAGCACAGAAAATATTTGCTCATCTAAAAAATCTTCCACAGCATTTAATATGCTATAATCATTGTCCACACCCAAAATACTATATTTCTTCCTCTCCTTAACTTCTGAGTTTATCGGCTGCTGTATATGTGGTTGAGGATCAACTTGATCAAAATTACTTTTAGATAATTGTTCTTGATAGGTACTAGGTGACGGGGACTGATGATGATTTTCCAAATTCAAATTTTCCTGAACATCAACCTTAATCTCTGATTGACATTTTTCTACTAAAGTTCTTAAATTCAAATGACAAAATTTAGGAAGATTATCTAAAAAAGTATGGGGAACAAATTCATAACTGCCATATTCTAAATTCAGTAATGATTCTAAAACCTCCAAAGCTAATTGTTCAATCAACAAAGCAGCCTGATAGTGACTGAGATATTTTTGATTAACTAACCAACAAATTGCTAAATAATCTGGATTGGGAATTGACTGATTTTCAACATCTTTTTCAAATATCATCCGCACCTGTTCATTAATACCTAAAGGCAGAGTAGAAATTTGTTGGCTTAATCTCTGTAAATTGCGATAAAGAGGTTCAAACATTTCCTCTGAATAACTAGCGTAAATTAACTTACCCTGATCCATGTATATTGACCATGCACCCGACTCACTAAATACCTGCAAACAACCAGTAAAAGAGTTATTAGTAATCTTTTTGAATAAGCTAATTGGCTGGATATTTTGAAAAAATCTATATCTACTAATAGGAATTATGTTCATATTCTGAGATTGATCATTAAAATTTTCTCTCATGATCATTTAATTACTGGATTTTACAAAGGTTGTGAATTATAATTCTTCAATTATTACTTTTAGGTTACTATAGATTTTTTAGAGAAATAAAAAAGTATCTTAAAATAAGATGAAAAAATCAAGTACAGAGGTTCTCCTAGAACATTTTGAATCTCAATGTTTCTTAAAACACCCCACATTTAATCGTGTCTGCAATTAATAATATCCAAGTTAGCGAAAATAGCGATCGCCTAGACCGCTACTTATCCCAAGCCTTATCAGATTTATCCCGTTCTCGGATCCAGCAGTTAATAGAACAGGGTCATGTTCAAGTTAATGGCAAAATTTGCACATCTAAAAAGATTAACCTGAAAACAGGCGATCGCATTACCCTGGAAATTCCCACAATCCAACCTTTAGAAGTAATCGCAGAGAATATTCCCTTAGATATTCTTTATGAAGACGACGAACTTATCATTCTCAATAAACCCGCAGGTTTAGTAGTCCACCCCGCACCCGGACATCCTGACGGGACTCTAGTTAATGCCATATTGGCACACTGTCCCAACTTACCAGGAATCGGTGGCGTGCAACGTCCAGGCATAGTCCATCGTTTAGACAAAGATACAACAGGAGCAATTGCGATCGCCAAAACAGACCTAGCCTATCAGCACCTCCAAGCGCAACTACAAGCAAAAACCGCCAGAAGAGAATATTTAGGCTTAATTTACGGTGTCCCCAAAACAGAAACCGGCACCATCAACCTACCCATAGGTCGCAATCCCCAAGATCGCAAAAAAATGGCTATTCTTGCCGTAGAAGATGGTGGACGCAATGCTATCACTCATTGGTGTGTAAGGGAACGCTTCGGCAACTACACTTTAATTCACTTCCAACTAGAAACAGGACGTACCCATCAAATTCGCGTCCACAGCGCCAAAATGGGTCATCCCATCGTCGGCGACCCCATTTATAGTTCAGGTCATTCCCTGGGTGTAAATTTGCCGGGACAAGCATTACACGCTTGGAAACTTCAGTTACAACATCCCGTTTCTGGCGATTTAGTCGCAGTCACAGCACCCCTTCCCCGCAGCTTAACAACTTTACTGGAAGTTCTGCGCCGTCGTAGTGGTATTTGTTAAGAATTTTTAAAAAAATAGCCATTTAGTCTCATTTTGTGAATGCCACCTTTGGGAAAAATTATATCCCCCCTGGGGGGAAAAACAGGAAAATTTCCCAAATATTTAGAAATGTAAATTTAACACTCCTTAACAAAACTCATAAAACTTTTACAGGAAACAAAAAGGCTGTAATGTAATTACATCAAGAGTTTCCAGCAAAGTTAAAACAATCTTTAACCGCCAAGTATTGCGATTTTTTGCAAAAAATGTAAACTTGTGTAACGTAAATATAAGATTTTTCTCAGGCACACCCCTTATCCAGGAAGGATTTGAGCCTTATCTTAAGTTACGATCTCATTTATTCATAATTTGTAACGAATAAAGACTCTATAGCATTGTATAAACATAAACTGTAGGGGTTAAACAACAGAGGAAAGTTGAAAAAAGCAGGCAATTCATCAAGTTTGCCAGTTTCTCATAAAATTCTCCTTGACTCTCATAATTTCTGGTTTGTAAACTGTAAACTAGTAGATGAGAAGACAAACTGAGAGACGCTTTGATTTGACTCCGTTGTGAACAAATCCAAATTAGTTTTAATTTAGACATCTCTCAACTAAGTAATTTAGGAGATTAGAGTCCATGACATTAGATGTATTTTCCAAGGTTGTTTCCCAAGCTGACGCTAGAGGCGAATTCCTCAGCACCGAACAACTAGATGCTTTAAGTGCAGTTGTAGCTTCTGGCAACAAGCGTTTAGATGCTGTTAACCGGATCACAAGCAACGCTTCCACAATCGTTACCAACGCTGCTCGTTCTTTGTTTGAAGAACAGCCTCAATTGATTGCTCCCGGTGGTAATGCTTACACCAACCGTCGTAACGCTGCTTGTTTGCGTGACATGGAAATCATTTTACGCTATGTTACCTACGCTGCGATCGCAGGTGACGCTAGTGTTCTTGATGACCGTTGCTTGAACGGCTTGCGCGAAACATACCAAGCTTTGGGTACTCCTGGTAGCTCTGTAGCAGTTGGTGTTGGCAAAATGAAAGAAGCAGCGATCGCTATTGTTAACGATCCTAACGGTATCACCAAAGGTGATTGCAGTTCTTTGGTTTCCGAATTAGCAAGCTACTTCGACCGTGCTGCGGCTGCTGTTGCTTAATAATTCACTACAAATTAGCTCGAACCTGAATTGAGCTTTTCCCATAGTCTGCATGGCCTAGCCATACAAAAAAAGCAAGAAACTATCTAGGAGATTTTCACCAATGAAAACACCAATTACCGAAGCAATCGCATCTGCTGATACCCAAGGACGCTTTTTAAGCAATACCGAATTACAAGCAGTTAACGGTCGTCTAGTTCGTGCTGCTGCCAGCATGGAAGCCGCTCGTGGTTTAACAGCTAACGCTCAAAAATTGATTGACGGTGCTACCAGTGCTGTATACAGCAAATTCCCTTACACCACCTCTACACAAGGCAATCAATTCGCATTTGATCCTCGTGGTAAAGCTAAGTGCGCTCGTGACGTTGGTCACTACCTCCGCATCATCACCTACAGCTTAGTTGCTGGTGGTACAGGTCCTTTGGACGAGTTCTTGATTGCTGGTTTAGCTGAAGTTAACGCCGCATTTGACTTGTCTCCTAGCTGGTACGTAGAAGCTTTAAAATCCATCAAAGCTAATCATGGTTTGAGTGGTCAAGCTGCTAACGAAGCTAACACCTACATTGACTACGCAATCAACGCTCTTAGCTAGATAGCGTCATGCCCGGAGAGGGATACAATTGTTAGATGGATTTACCCCTAAAGGGGTTCACCAGTCGTTCATGGGGAGTCACTGCGTAAGTTGGAAAATATTCCGACTGGGAATTGAGTGGCGTTAAGACCATACATGATCACTCTGGTTCACCTAGCAATTGGATCTAGCTCCGGGCATAGTTTTATGTACAAATAAAATAGGTCAAGAGGTAAGAGGTAAGAGGTAAGAGGCAAGAGGCAAGAGGCAAGAGGCAAATCCTACTGACCACTGACCACTAACCACTGACCACTAACCACTAACCACTAACCACTGACCACTGACCACTAACCAGTGACCACTGACCACTAACCAAGCTTTATTCAGCCAAAATTCGGCACAATAAAGGGGAAAAATATGGCAATTACAACAGCAGCATCCAGATTGGGGACAGAGCCTTTTAGCGACGCACGCAGAGTTGAACTGCGCCCCAACGCCAGCCGAGAAGAAGTCGAATTAGTAATTCGTGCCGTTTATCGGCAAGTTTTAGGAAATGACTATATATTGGCATCAGATCGCTTAATCAGTGCAGAATCACTATTACGCGATCGCAACTTAAGCGTGCGCGAGTTTGTCCGCAGCGTTGCTAAATCAGAACTCTACAAAGCTAAATTCTTCTACAACAGTTTCCAAACTCGGTTAATTGAACTCAACTATAAACATTTGTTGGGTCGCGCACCATACAATGAGTCCGAAGTCACTTACCACTTAGACTTATATATTAACCAAGGTTACGACGCGGAAATTGACTCCTACATTGATTCTGAAGAATATCAAAATAGCTTTGGGGAAAATGTTGTTCCCTACTATCGTGGTTTTGATTTCCAAACAGGACAAAGTGCAGCCGGATTTACTCGGATGTTTCGTTTATACCGAGGTTATGCCAACAGCGATACTGCTCAAGTTGAAGGTTCTAAATCTCGTTTAGCGCGGGAATTAGCTAGTAATCAGACCTCATCAGTAGTTGGACCATCTGGCAGTAATGAAAACTGGGGTTTCCGTGTATCTGCGGATAACGCTCCTAAGCAAAACTTGGGTAATGCCGTAGGAGAATCAAATCGTACCTACCGAGTTGAAGTTACAGGCATCCGCAATCCAGGATACCCCAGCGTGCGCCGTAGCAGCACAGTATTTATTGTACCTTACGAGCGCCTCCTAGACAAAATGCAGCAAATTCATCGAGTTGGCGGCAAAATTGTCAGCGTAATTTCCACCTAAGATCCGGTGCTGTTCACCGACAAAACTCATCATAGGAGATATAGAAGTAATGTTCGGTCAAACCACACTTGGTGCTAGTAGCGTTTCCTCATCTGCAAGCCGCGTATTTCGTTACGAAGTTATCGGCTTAAAGCAAAACGAAGAAAGCGACAAAAATAAATTCGACATTCGCCGCAGTGGTAGCGTGTTTATTACCGTACCCTACAGCCGCATGAATGAAGAAATGCAGCGGATTAGCCGCTTGGGTGGCAAAATCGTCAAAATTGAAACTTTGACAGTAGCAGAATAAACATAACACCCTGGCAATGATAGAACCCAGTGGAGAAGAATATTCTGTAGAGAATGCACCAAATCTCACACCAGAGATAGCAATCGCTAACCTGCAATCATCAGATTTAAGTCTCCGCTATTATGCTGCTTGGTGGTTGGGTAAGTTCCGGGTCAGTCAGCCAGAAGCCATAGACGCACTGATCAGGGCGTTAGAGGATGAATCTGACAGAACCGAACTGGGTGGTTATCCCTTACGGCGTAATGCCGCGAGGGCGCTTGGTAAATTGGGCAACCTAAAAGCCGTACCAGGTTTGATTAAGTGTTTAGAATGTAGTGATTTTTATGTCCGCGAGGCAGCAGCCCAATCTTTAGCTATGCTTCAGGATAAAACCGCATTACCAGCACTGATCAAACTGCTCGATGGGGGAGTTGACCAAGCTGTACAAGTACCTGGTTTTCCCCACCTTGCCCAGCCCTATACAGCAGTATTAGAAGCCTTAGGAGCTATGGGTGCAACTGAGGCTATTTCCCTTGTGCAGCCTTTTCTCCAGCATTCCGTTCCTCGATTGCAATGCTCCGCCGCCAGAGCCATGTACCAACTGACACAAGACTCTATTTATGGTGAGTTATTAGTGAAGACTTTGGCAACAGGTGATTTAAAAATGCGTCGCGTTGTCTTGGGGGATTTGGGAGCAATTGGGTATTTGGCAGCAGCAGAAGCGATCGCCCAAGCGCAAGTGGAAAGTAGCTTTAAACTTATTGCTTTAAAAGGATTATTAGAGTATCAACTGCCAGAACAGTCTGATACTTTTGATATATCCGCACCAGCTATCCGCATCATGAATCTCATAGATTCACTCTTGTAGGGGCGGGGTTTCCCCGCCCATAGGTGGATTTCCCCGCCCATAGGTGGGTTTCCCCGCCCATAGGTGGGTTTCCCCGCCCATAGGTGGGTTTCTTGCTACTGACAACAGAAAAATGGATGAACTAATTCGGGCTGTCACCGTAGCAGAAACACCTGACCAAATGGTGACAGCAGTTAAAAATCTGGCAGCAGCCAAAGATCCATTGGCAATTCCTACCTTAATTGCCGTCTTTGGTTATAACAATCCAGCGGCAGCCATAGTGGCAGCAGCCGGATTGACGGAGTTGGGAGAAATAGCAGTACCACAATTGCTAGACCAAATTGATGATTATAACTATGGCGCACGGGCTTATTCGATTCGCACAATAGCGGCGATCGCAGATCCCCGTGCTTTGGATATTCTCATCTCCACCGCATTGACTGACTTTGCCCCTAGCGTCCGCCGTGCTGCTGCGAAGGGATTAGGAAACATACATTGGCAGAAATTAGCACCTAATGAAGCTGAAATAGCCATTAATCGAGCCTTAGAGACACTTCTGTTGATTTGCGAAGATGCAGATTGGTCAATTCGTTATGCTGCTATTGTTGGGTTACAAGCTTTAGCAAAAGTGGCTACAGTGCGATCATCTATTTCGGCTAAATTTCAATTAATGCTGACCAACGATACTGAAAAAGCCGTTCGCGCTCGCGTTCAGTTGGCCTTGGCTTAGTAGACTGATTTATATACCATATAACAAGGTAAAAGTAAAGATGTCAATACCACTACTAGAATACGCGCCCAAGTCGCAAAACCAACGAGTAGAAGGTTATGAAGTTCCTAACGAGGACACCCCAACTATTTATCGCTTAGATCGAGCTACATCAGACCAAGATATTGATAGCATCATCTGGGCTGCATATCGCCAAATTTTCAGCGAACATTTGATTTTAGCCAGCTATAAGCAAACCGCTTTAGAATCACAACTGCGAAATCGGGCGATTACCCTCCGTGATTTTATCCGAGGTTTAGGTAAATCAGAGGTTTACCGTACCCAAGTAGCAGATACAAATTCTAACTACCGCCTAGTTGACATCACCTTAAAACGTTTCTTAGGTCGGGCTGCTTACAACAAAGACGAAGAAATTGCTTGGTCAATCGTGATTGCTACCAAAGGGTTACATGGTTTCATAGATGCTCTATTAGAATCAGAAGAGTATTTAGACAACTTTGGTGATGATGTAGTCCCTTACCAACGTCGTCGTTTTGGCTCACGCCCCTTTAACCTAGCTAACCCTCGTTATGGTACTGACTGGCGCGATACTCAAAACCTGCGTGGTTTAGCTGGTCGTTCCTACTACAGTATCCGCACATCAGGACAACTGACCACAGCAGATATCCGTCGGGCAATTCCTGCCAACTTCTTCATCATTGCTGGGTCTATTATTACCAACGAAGTTAACTACCAACGCAGTTTGGCCACAGCCCAATCTTACGTTAGTAGCGGCGATATTCCTGATACAAGCAGAGATCATCAAGAACAACCCACAGTTAAACCTGTAGCAGTTTCCTTACCTTATCGTTACATTCCTGCGATCGCTAAAAATTAGTCATTGGTTATTGGGAAACATCTTTTCTCTGTTCCCTGTTCCCTGTTCCCTAACAACTAACAAACATGGCAATACCTTTACTAGAATACAAACCCAGTTCTCAAAACCAGCGTGTTTCTGGTTATGAAGTTCCCAACGAAGATACACCCAAAATTTACCGCATCGAAGACTATGGCTTTGGTGGAGAAGTAGAAGAATTAATCTGGGCTGCTTATCGGCAACTTTTCAGTGAACACGTCATTCTCAAATTTTACCGCCCAGTTAATTTAGAATCCCAAGTAAAAAACAAAGCTATTACCGTCCGTGATTTTATTCGGGGTTTAGCAAAATCTGAAGCTTTCCAAAGTTTAGTAATTCAGAGTAACTCCAACTACAGATTAGTAGAAATTGGACTAAAACGGTTATTAGGTCGCGCACCTTATAACAAAGAGGAAGAAATCACTTGGTCAATTGTGATTGCTACCAAAGGTTGGGGCGGTTTCGTGGATGCTTTACTAGATTCTGAAGAATATCAAAGCAACTTTGGGGAAAATATCGTTCCTTACCAAAGACGACGTTATAAGGATAGACCCTTTAATTTAGTAACACCACGATACAGCGACTACTGGCGCGACCAAATCGAAGATGCTCGTTACAAATGGGGCGATATTAAAAACTTTTTGGATATGGCAAATTCCATTAAGATTAAAACAGTGACTCCCACACCAGTTAGCACTGCCAATATCCAAATTCCTAACACTACCAAGGAAACAAAATCAACAGGTATTCCTGTTTCTATTAGTCCTAGTGCTAGTTTTCCCGTGCGCTAAATAGTTTTTTAACTAGCTGGGAAATTTCAATGATCAAAGTAACAAAGTTTGCATTTTTTAAGGATTTTAATTTTAGTTATTTGGCTAAGTATTACGACATTTTAAGATGCCAACTTTACCAAAAGGCAGGTTCTTTAAAATGGCAATTCCTTTACTTGAATACAAACCTACAACTCAAAACCAAAGAGTAAATAGCTTCGGTACGGCAGATATTAGCGAAGACAATCCTTATATCTATCGCATTGAAAATGCTAATTCTTCCGGCGAAATTGAACAACTAATTTGGGCTGCTTATCGCCAAATCTTTAACGAACAGGAGATTCTCAAATTTAACCGTCAAATTACCCTAGAAACCCAACTCAAAAATAGGTCAATTACGGTTAAAGACTTCATTCGTGGTTTGGTGAAATCAGAGCGATTTTATCAGCTAGTTGTGACACCGAATAACAACTATCGGTTGGTAGAAATGGTTCTGAAAAGAATCTTGGGTCGTTCTCCCTACAATGAGCAAGAGAAAATTGCTTGGTCAATTCAAATTGCTACTTTAGGTTGGGGAAAATTTGTGGATGTTCTGATTGATAGTAGCGAGTATGAACAAGCCTTTGGTGAGTATACAGTACCCTATCAACGTAAACGAATGACCACAGACCGCCCCATCAGCTTTACTCCTCGCTATGGTGCTGATTATCGTGACCGGGCAGGTATTGTCCAAAAATGGTCTTATATTCGTCAATGGCGCGGAGGTTTCTACCCAGGCTCTGGGCAAAATGTTGATTTGGGGGCCTTGTCTGCTGTATTACTGGTAATAACCGCAGGCATCACTTTCTTGTTGATTCTCAATTGGTTAGGAATTAGTGATATCTACTAACCTTTTGAGGGGAAAATAAGATCGAGAGGAAATAGGGAATAAGCAATAGGGTAAAACTATTACCTATTCCCTGTTCGCTGAGAGGTTGTTTGAACAAGTCTAATTTATTACCGACCTAGCGACTAGAAGTCGCGGCTACACAGGCGAAACCCACCTGCGTGGGTTAAGAACCTTGATTTTTTATTAGTCCACGCAGGTGGACTTTGTTTGTGTAGTAGCGATTTCTAATCGCCATAAACTTTTCAAACATCCCCTGTTTCATTATCTTTGTTTAATTTGATAATAAAAGGAGAAAAATAATATGGCATTGCCATTACTTCAATACAATCCAAGTAGTCAAAATCACCGAGTGGCCAGCTTTGGTGTTGCTGACCAAAATGAAGATACACCTTATATCTATCGCATTGAAGATGTTAGTTCTTACACTGACATGACAAATATCATTTGGGCTGCTTATCGCCAAGTTTTCAGTGAACATGAAATTCTCAAGTTTAACCGTCAAGTGACTTTAGAATCTCAGTTAAAAAATGGTTCTTTGTCAGTTCGTGATTTTATTCGCGGTTTAGCTAAATCTGAAGCTTTCTATCGTTTGGTTGTTTCTGTTAACAACAACTACCGTTTGGTAGATATCACCCTCAAGCGGTTGTTAGGTCGTTGTGCTTACAATAAAAAGGAAGAAATTGCTTGGTCAATTGTAATTTGTAACAAAGGCTTTGGCGGTTTCGTTGATGCTTTATTAGATAGCGAAGAGTATACCCAAAACTTTGGTGAAAATACTGTACCTTACCAACGCAAGCGGTTTGTAGATCGTCCCTTTAACTTGGTAACTCCTCGTTACGGTGAGGACTTCCAAGAAACAGCCGGTACAGTCACAACCGATTGGCGCTTTACTTTGGAGAATTTCTATACTGCTAAAGCTAAAGCCAAGCGTTTGAAAGCTGGCGATCCTGGCAACTTTAAAGCTATGGCGGCTTCTGTATCTGGTAAAGGTAATTATGCTCAAAAGCTATCTTCTTTTGATATTGATTACCTGAGTGCTGTTCCTTATCGTGGTAAACGCTAGTACCGCTAGGCGTTCGTCAAAAGTCAAAAGTCAAAAGTCAAAACGAAGACAGTATAGGCTTTGTAACGATTTAGAACAGTTGGTTCACTTACGCCGCAGTGTACTAGTACCCCTAGGCGGAATTAAAAATTAATAATTAAAAATTAAAAAGGCGGATATTACCAGCTTTTTAGTTATTTTTAAGAGTTAGTTAACTTCCGCTGTTGTGTACTAGGTTTACCCAAAAATTTTTAATTTATAGGGTGCGTTAGGAAGATGATTCTTGACGCACTCTTAATTTTTTGTGCTGTTGCTCATGGTTTTGTAAAATTTCTTATAACTCAATTAACTTAAAGCCCCAAATTTTCAAAACGGCGATCGCTATTTCTGGATCTATACCATCATAGGCTTCCCATTCAGACTGTGGATCTTTAGGATGTCCTTCACCTACGTGACCTGCAATTTTAATGATGGGAATATTCACTAAGTAATCACGTTCCATCCCTTTAGGAAGAGCTAGTTTAATTCTACGACCCACAAACTTTGATGCGCTAGATTCAGCTACAGATTCCCGAACTAAACAAATATCACCAGCAGTTCCCCAAGTAGTTTGGTAAATGTGGAGAAACGATATATAACTTTCTGGTTTGATGGATCTTTTGAGAACTTGCATTATCTAATCCTTATCCTTGTTTTCGACAATTTTATCTAAACTCTAGCTGCTATATTCCAATTTCCTGCTTTTGACAGAATAAAACAAGGGGTTTGCACCCCTTGAGAGAGTTTAAAAAGTGAACCGTATTAGTGATCTACGCAGGTGTAAATTGCAAAGATACACCGTTCATGCAGTAACGGAGACCAGTTGGTTTTGGTCCATCATTAAAAACATGGCCTAAATGTCCACCACAATTACTACAATGGACTTCAGTTCGGGTCATGAAAAATGTTCTATCTGTAGTAGTAGCGATCGCCCCCTCTATGGGTTTAAAAAAGCTTGGCCAGCCAGTACCACTATTAAACTTCGTATCGGAAGTAAACAAAGGCTGTCCACACCCAGCGCAGACATAAGTACCAGGTTCATATTGCTTATCCAGAGGACTGCTATGGGAGGGTTCTGTACCATGTTTCCGCAACACCCGAAACTGTTCTGGTGTGAGAATACTCTTCCACTCTTCCTCTGTTTTTGTCACTGCAAACTCTGTATTAGAAAGTGCCATAGATTCTGAACTCCAATTGATATAATGGGAAAAAAAGGCTGTACCGATTAATAGGGTACTAATTTGTAAAAAATTGCGTTTGTCCATAATCTATTATTTGCTATTTTTCTCTTCCTGAGCCAAACAACTCCACAGGATTGATAAATTCTCTGGCGAGAAATTGATGAAAATCACCGAAACACATCTTGCTCCTCTGAGAAGAATATGTGATAATTCTAAAATAAATTTAAATGTACGGTATCTCTATCGGATTGTCGGTGTTTATGCAGGAGGTATATTCATATATGGTGTTGCTGAGTAAAAGTATGATTTCATTATGCCTACGGCACGCTGCGCGAACACGCGGAGGCGCTCCAGGCGCAGAGAGTAAGAGTTTCATTTTTTTGATTTTTCAATTTCATACCTCAATTCAGCAACGCCGCTAATTAAATGTACAAATTGCACCTATCACATCAAAATTAATCAGTTATTCTGGAGTTGATCTTGACAACGACAAAACTAATGTGCCAACTATTAGGAATGAATTGCAACGTACCCACAGATATTTGCTTTTCCTTTGAAGGTTTTTCTGCCAGAGGAGGAAAAACAGATGAACATAGTGATGGTTGGGGAATTGCCTTTTTTGAAGGTAAAGGATGTCGGATTTTTTTAGACGCTGAAGCTTCTATCGCGTCACCCATTGCCGATTTTATCCGTCGTTATCCCATTCATTCTACTCATGTGATAGCCCATATTCGCAAAGCCACTCAAGGTAAAATGGCCTTAGAAAACTGTCATCCTTTCCGTCGGGAACTTTGGGGTAGATATTGGGTATTTGCTCATAATGGTAATTTACCAGATTTTAACCCAGAAAATCATGGGACTTTTCAACCTGTGGGTGCTACCGACAGCGAAAAAGCATTTTGCTTAATTCTCAACACATTGCGATCGCATTTTCCCCAAGGACAACCACCATTAAAGGAACTTTACCAGACATTACATGAAGTTACCAAAGAAATAGCGGTTTTTGGATCTTTCAACTATATATTATCAAATGGTCAGCATTTTTTCACCTATTGCTCAACCAAACTTTGTTACATTATTAGACAAGCACCCTTTGCGGCGGCGCATTTAATTGATGAAGAGATGACTGTAGATTTTAGCGAATTGACCACACCAAGCGATCGCGTTGCTGTCATTGTCACCACACCCCTAACCGATAACGAAGTTTGGACACAAATTCAACCGGGTGAACTCCTCATATTTCAGGATGGATTACCACTAAAATTTGCATGATTTTTGACAAAAAACAGACATCCGCCGTAAGAACCCCACCCCCAACCCCCTCCCCGCAAGGGATGAGGAGGCTAAGATGTACCTCATACGAGCGGAAACCGCTGTCAGAATAATTAGACTTAATCAAGAATTGCTATATTTATCTTCTTCCACCTTGAATTTTGTCAAAAATCGCACCATCAGCAAAGAATTTCTTCTGTACACCACTCCAACCGCCAATATCAGCCACAGTGTAAAGTCTAGCAATATAGGGGAACTTATTTTTTACTTCTTTGGACACAGTTGGATCAACTGGACGAAAACCAACTTTAGTAAATTCACGCTGTGCTTCTGGGGTAAACAAGAATTTGACAAAAGCTTCAGAAACCTCTCGATTTCCGCGCTTATCAACATTTTTATCCACAACTGCTACAGGTGCATCTATAGAGATATTTACTGGAGGAACTATGTAAGAAGTATCTGTTTTACCTTGTTGTGCAGCTAAAATGACTTCGTTTTCATAGTTTAGTAATACGTCACCCTGACCTTTTTTGTAAAAAGCATCACTGGATTCTCGTGCATCTTTGGGTAATACCACCACATTCTTAAACACATTAGTGATAAACTTCAACGCCTGAGCATCATTTCCACCATTCTTCACTACTGAACCCCACAAAGCTAGAAAATTCCATTTAGCTCCACCAGATGTCTTGGGGTTTGCGGTAACAATCTTAACGTCAGGTTTCGTTAAATCACTCCAATTTTTGATATTTTTGGGATTACCAGCGCGAGTTTCCAGCGCAACTACTGAACGGGTAACAATTGAATTATTCGGAGCTTCCTTCTCCCAACCTGGTTTAATCAAACCGGCTTGTTCAATTTTTTTAATGTCTCCAGCCAATGCCAAAGCTACCACATCTGCGGGTAGACCATCAATAACAGCACGGGTTTGAGATCCTGAACCACCATAGCTTTCCCGAATTATTACATCTTGACCTTTTTCTCTTTTCCATTTTGCCACAAAATCGGGAATGATTTTGGAGTAAGCAGCCTTGGTGACTGCGTAAGTAACTAAGGTAATTTCAACTTTTTTACCACTTTGACTAATTAGTTGCGGTTTTTGTCCTGTACCTGCAGATACAGGTAAAATAGCGCCTATGCTTAAGCTTGTGGATAATAACAGCGTAGGCAAGAATGGCTTTATTGTTGTCACGAATTTTTTAGTGTTGGAAGAATTATCTGTCATGGGATGTCCTCAAATTGGCTGCAATACAATCTACGGTATCTCTGTAAAGATACAGTATTTAACCTATCGAAAACGAGCTTACCAGATGTAATAAATAAAATCAATAGTTTTTGCACTTAAAAACAACTATTTTTCTATCGGGTATTGTATGTATTTAATATTGCAGTTAATTCTTTGGCGTTTTTATTTACAAGCCTTATATAACAAGGTTTTGAGTAAATTAAATTCTATTTTTATCGTCAAGCTTGATTATTTATGTATTTTAATTAACTTATTTTCTAAGTATTTATATTTTGTTACCTCAAGAAAGACAATTAAAAATTGATACTTCTTTATTAGAGGCGTTGTAATTTGTCCTAAAACTGGTAAAATCACCATATTCCCTATCGTCAATATGCTGTTTTAAACGGCATTGGCAATTATGTACTTTTGCACTAACACATAACTGCAAGCTGAAAAATTAATTGCCCGTAGTTTTACAGGAGGAAAAAATAATGAATTTGTGGCAACAATTACGGAAAAGATTACAACTGAGGTTTAACCCCAATTCTCTCAAAGGCTTTGTATCACTGGTTCTAGTAGGAACGGTATTGAGTTTATCTCTTGCTGCTTGTTCTGGGACAAACACCAGTAATTCTTCACCAAGTGCAAGTAATGATACAGAAAAAAAACAGAATGCAGAACTAACTCTTGTCTCTTTTGCTGTTACTAAAGCTGCTCACGCTGCCATTATTCCCAAATTTGTGGAAAAATGGCAAAAGGAACATAACCAAACTGTAGTTTTTAAACAAAGCTATGGCGGTTCTGGTTCACAAACTCGTGCTGTAGTTGATGGTTTAGAAGCAGATGTTGTTCATCTGGCACTAGCTTTAGATACGCGAAAAATTGAAAAGGCGGGATTAATTCAATCTGGGTGGGAGAAAAAATTTCCTAATAATGGAATTGTTACTAAATCTGTCGCCGCTTTAGTAACTCGTGAAGGCAACCCTAAAGGTATTAAAAATTGGGCTGATTTAGCTAAAGATAATGTTAAACTAATTACCGCAGATCCTAAAACTTCTGGGGTAGCGCGGTGGAATTTTCTCGCACTTTGGAATTCGGTAATTAAAACTGGTGGAGATGAAGCTAAAGTAACAGAGTTTGTTACTAAGGTTTATAAGAATGTCCCTGTATTAACTAAAGATGCTCGTGAAGCTACAGACGCATTTTTTAAACAAGGTCAAGGTGATGCTTTAATCAACTATGAAAACGAAATTGTTTTAGCCAGAGATAAGGGTGAAAAAACAAACTATGTTCTTCCTGATGTAAATATCTCCATTGATAATCCTATTGCTGTTGTGGATAAAAATGTTGATAAACATGGTAATCGGGAGGTGGCGGAAGCTTTTGTTAAATACTTATTCACTCCAGAAGCACAACAGGAATTTGCAAAAGTAGGATTTCGCCCTGTTGATGAAACAGTAGCTAAGAGTAAAGAATTTGCTGAAAAATATCCCCAAATCAAAACTTTAGGTACGGTTCAAGAATTAGGTGGTTGGGATGCTGTTCAGAAAAAGTTTTTTGATGATGGAGCAATTTTTGACCAAATTCAAGCTAAAAATAGGCGGTAATGGGTAATGGGTGATTGGTGATTGTTAGAGAATAACTAACAACTGACAACTAACAACTGACAACTGACTAAATTATGGCTGTATCTTCTTCTGCACAAACTAATATTAAACCTCCGATTTGGAAGGTGTTTCTAGATAATTTGATTCGTCTTCCTTGGACTTGGCGGATTACTTTAGGATATCTAACTTTCATGTTATTTATTCCTATTGTGGCGATGTTTCTCAAGGCTAGTACAGAACCCCCTGCTAAATTTTGGGAAATTGCGACTAATGATTTAGCATTGGCGACTTATAACGTTACCTTTGTTACGTCTTTATTGGCGGCTTTGTTGAATGGTGTGTTTGGAACTTTGATTGCTTGGGTATTGGTGCGCTATGATTTTCCTTTCAAACGGATTATTGATGCGACTGTAGATTTACCGTTTGCTTTGCCAACATCAGTAGCAGGTTTAACACTGGCAACAGTTTATAGTGATAATGGCTGGCTGGGTTCATTGTTAGCACCAATGGGGATTAAGGTATCCTTTACTCGGTTGGGAGTTGGGGTAGCAATGATATTTATATCTTTACCTTTTGTGGTGAGAACTGTGCAACCGGTACTGCAAGAAATGGAATCGGAAATTGAAGAAGCGGCTTGGAGTTTGGGTGCTTCTGAATGGCAAACTTTTTGGAAAGTGATTTTACCACCTTTATTTCCGACAATTTTAACTGGTGTGGCTTTGGGTTTTTCCCGTGCTGTGGGAGAGTATGGTTCAACAGTAATTATTTCTTCCAATACACCGTTTCAAGATTTGATTGCACCTGTGTTAATTTTCCAACGGTTGGAACAATATGACTATTCCGGTGCAACTGTAATTGGTGTGGTTTTATTAGCCATTTCTTTGGTGCTGTTATTAACAATTAATTTCTTACAAGCTTGGGCGAGAAGATATGACAATAGATAAAGTTAAAAGACAAAAAAAACAAAGTTGGGTGCCGGCGATTTTAATTGGAATTGCGATCGCCTACCTATTTCTGGTTCAATATATTCCAGCTATTAATGTTTTTTTTGAAGCTTTCAAAAAGGGATCTGGACCATTTTTATCCAACCTGGCAAAACCGGAATTTCTCCATGCAGCTTGGTTAACTCTATTACTAGCTGCGATTTCCATACCTGTGAATGCTGTATTTGGATTATGTGCGGCTTGGGCGATCGCTCGACATAAATTCCCAGGACGCGCTATAGTTCTCAGTATCATTGATTTACCCTTTTCCATCTCCCCAGTCGTCGCCGGGTTAATGATAGTCCTACTATACGGCAGACAAGGCTGGTTTGGTCCTTGGCTACAAGCACATAATATCCAAATCATCTTTGCTTTTCCAGGAATGGTAATGGCTACCGCCTTTGTGAGTATGCCTTTTGTCGCCAGAGAAGTAATTCCTATCTTAGAAGAATTTGGCAAAGATCAAGAAGAAGCCGCCAGAACATTAGGTGCAAACGATTGGCAAACTTTCTGGCGAGTAACTTTACCGAGTATTCGCTGGGGTTTACTCTACGGTTTAATCTTAACAAATGCCAGAGCAATGGGTGAATTTGGCGCAGTCTCTGTCGTATCTGGTAACATTGCTAATACAACCCAGAGTTTACCCTTATTCGTAGAAGATGCTTACAAACAATATGAAACTGAAGCTGCTTTTTCTGCTGCTGTATTGTTAGCATTTCTAGCCGTAATTACCTTGATACTCAAGGAAATTCTAGAACGCAAAACCCAGATTAAGGAAGTTGAATAATGGCTAATGGGTAATAGGTAATGGGTGATTTTTATACAGATAGAAAATTACATCTTAGGAGTTGTTATGAGCAGTGAAAATACCCTGATAAACAAGCGAATTCGCATCAGAATCACTCAAGATCATCATCAAGAACCAGTAATTTCTCGCCTAGTTTCTGAATCTGGCTTAACAGTAAATATCAAAGCCGCAATTCTCGGACAAAATGCTGTAGGTGATGGTTGGTTTGACTTAGATATACAAGGAACAGAAACACAAATTCAAAATGGGTTAACCTATTTACGGAAATTAAACTTGCAAATCTGGGATGAAAACAGCATTAGTGATTGGTAAGAAAATTGCCAGCCAGATTAAGCAATAGATCCAACCAATCAAGGCTATTTCATTCTTATTTAGCAGTTGATATTCCGTTAAATCGGAATTGATTTATTAGCCCTGTTTGCGTAGCGTTTCCGTAAGCTAATTCAGTACAGGGCGAACTATGTTTAGAATCAAATAACCATACAGATTATGAATTTGTGTTACACTTAATTCTGAGCAAAAATTACGTGCTGCCGTTTTTAAAGATTCTAGTGTTAGTAATTCCATTTTGAAATTAAATAGCCAAACTTAACTGTTGCCAAGAAGATTTAGTAAATTCAATATTGCTTTTACCAATTCTTTGACATACCCATTCTACACAACTAGGAACAATTGCATTACCAAATAACACATATTGATCATAAATTCTAGCAACCCGACACCAATCATCAGGAAAACCCATCAATCTGGCATATTCAACATTAGTTAAACGCCGATATTTATCACCTATTTGATAACGTTCATAATGTCTGGATGTGGAAGCAGTTAATGTTGATGCAATTCCATTAATTCCAAATATTGTATACCCCAATCTTGCACCCCCATCTTGATTATATAATAACTCCACACCTTGACAATAACGATTTACAGCTTTACTTTTTTTAATGCGTTCTAAAGTATCAGATGTAAAATCAAATTGAGCATCTACCATTAAATCATCTTGGAGAATATTTTTTAATTTTTTTCTAGGTTTGATATCCGGTAAAGCAGGAAGATTCAAAGTTAACATTTTATTTTTATAAGCAATTCCCCAATTATAGTTCTTGCCTTTATTTGCAACTATAGGCATCATATCTTTTTCTATTAATATTTCTATATTTTCTAAATCAATTAAATCTGGTTGAGTTAAAAAAACCGATGTATTTTGTAAAAGGTGAGAATTTATATAAACTGAATTTAACTTAGTCCCAAAAATAAAAATCCTGTCTCTATTTTGAGGAATACCAAAGCTAATAGGACTAATGATTCTCCACTCTATAAAATAATCTAATTCAGAAAGTGCATTTAAAATCACTCGAAAATGATAACCATTTTCCATTGTTAAAAGTCTTTTGACATTTTCTAAGAAAAAATATTTCGGTTGTTTTTTATCTATTATTTCTACAATACGCTCAAATAAAGTCCCTCTCACACAATCTCTCACACCCAATTTTTTACCAGCAGGGCTAAATGGTTGACAAGGGAAACCAGCAGTTAGTATATGATGATTGGGTATATCTGATATCGGGATTTTATTAATATCACCTAAAACTAAAGAATCTTTCCCAAAATTACTTTCATAAACTTGACAACTCAATTCATTGATATCATTAGCCCATATAGTTTCAATATTAGCATTTGCCATACCCAAGCGAAAACCACCGATACCAGCAAATAATTCTACCGCTTTTAAATTCTCTGTTTTCATATATTAATTGTCTACTATTTAATAATTACTCATCTGTAAAATAATCGGAATCTATCTTTTTAATTTCGTAAATAGAGACTGTGGAAACACCCACATGATTATCAATCATCAACTGAGCTAATTCTTCTCCATCTATTAACACAATTTTACTATCTATAATAGATACATATTCTCTCGCTTCTTGGGAAAATCTGGAAGTAGTGATAAAAACACCTTTTCTTGCTCTTTGTCCATGTAAAGCCCCGACAAACTTTTGAATTTCTGGTCTACCAACAACAGTATTATCCCATCTTTTAGCTTGAACATAAACAATATCTAAGCCTAATTTATCTTCTTTAATTATACCATCAATTCCCCCATCTCCACTTTTACCGATCGCTCTCCCCGCATCACGTCTTGAGCCACCATAACCCATTTTTACGAGTAAATCTACCACTAATCTTTCAAAAAAATCAGGTGAACAACTTTTCACACGGTTAAGTAACTCTAATTCTAATTCTTTTCTAATTTTCTGATATCCAAATTCTATGGATTCCTGGGGTGTAGTTTCCGATATTTCTATAATTTCTGGTTCTGATTTATCATTATCTTTTTTAGAAGTTCTAAATTCAATATACTCTGGAAACTGTCCTAGAAATTTGACATTAATTGCTGCAATATTTTGATTTAAAACATCCTTTCCCCGCGTGGTAATTTGAAAAAATCCTCTTTTAAGAGATTCTACTAAACCGGCTTTTTTTAAATGTGTTCTAGCCCAACCTACTCTATTATCAAATACTGCTTGTTGTCCACTAGATAATAATTCCTTTCTTTCGTCATCACTTAAATTAAAAACATCAGCTAAATATGTAATAGCCTCTCTTAAAGAATGTTCCTTACCATCACTTGCATATTGCAATAAAGGCAGCATAATAGCTTGGAAATCAGGAATAGTCATTTTTCACAAATTAATGTATTACTTTTTTATACCATACTCTTGTAGTTTTTTGCAGTATTTTTATATCACTGCGCTAAAGAAATATATTTTAATAAATATAAAAGATAAAAAACTGACAAGATAAGTAGGTAGACAAAAATAAATAGAACTATGTTAAGTAAGTTAACAGATTCTGAAATTGGCTCGTAGTTAGGGCTTTAGCCCTACTTTCAGGTCTAAAGACCTTACTACAAACCTTTAATTATTTACATTACTCTACTTAATTTATAACTTTATGAATAAATCACATCGTCCCCCAATTCTCAAACCTGATGAAACATACACATTTCTTAAGTATTTTGAGTTAAGGTTTGCACCTGCGGCTATTTTACAATAACTAGGAGTTAATTTAACTAGAGGAACAATTAATTTTCCAATAAATAATAATCAAATACTTCGATTATTTGATCTCCAGAAACGATTAGAAGAAGCAATTCAAAGAGTTAGTTTAACAAGCGAAACTGCAAAAAGAGAAGTTTTAATTACGCCAATTCTCTTAGAAGTTGCACATATTACTGAATCTAAAATTAATATTGAATATCCCATTGAAATAAATCAGTTTTTGCGAGGTGATTTAGATTATTACTTGCAATCTCAACATCACCTGAGTTCGGTGTTAGGAGTTTCTCCTTCGGAGACGCTACGCGAACAGAGTCATGATTTTTTCAACGAGAGAATAAGGGCTTGAGACTCCTACGTGGGGTGAGTTTTCCACAAATTATCGTTATGTCGAACTCACGTCAGTTGATATACTGTTAATTAATTTGCACAAACATTTCTCATTTCTGGTTGAGGGTTAATATAATGGTACTCGAAGCCCCGTCCATCAAAGCCAAATCAACAGTCACCTGGGAACCCCTACCAGCTAATTTTATATTACCAGATGATCCTGTGGAAAATATTCAACAACCCGCCCTCGCAGCGGCTTTAACCGATGCTTTGGGAGCTTCAGGATATATCCAGCCAGAAATGCTAATTGGCTCGAATTTGGGGCTGGTAGCAACAGTTAATAAAAAAATTGTCGTCAAAGCTCCAGACTGGTTTTATGTTCCTCAAGTACATTCCGTACCAGAGGGGGTAATTCGTCGTAGTTATACCCCTAATACAGATGGTGCAGCAGTCACAATTGTGATGGAATTTCTCTCAGAAGCAGAGGGAGGAGAACTATCCATTAGGTCAACCCCTCCCTATGGTAAACTCCATTTTTACGAGCAAGTTCTGCAAGTACCTACTTATGTGACTTATGACCCCTATGATAGTAGTCTAGAAGTCCGTTATTTGCAAGATGGCAGATATATTTTACATCCAGTAGATACCCAAGGGCGGCTGTGGATTCCACAATTGGAATTATACCTGGGAATTTGGTTTGGGGAAAGGTTGGGACAAACCATGAACTGGCTGCGTTGGTGGGATAAATCAGGTAATTTACTGCTATGGAGTTCAGAACAAGCAGAACAAGAACGCCAGAAAGTGGAGGAGGAAAGACAAAGAGCAGATAGAGAACATCAAAGAGCAGAAAGACTAGCTGCTAAATTGTGGGAATTGGGAATTAAGCCAGAACCGTAGAACGGTGTAGAATCGTAGGTTGGGTTAAGCAACAGCGCAACCCAACAGAATCCTAACTAATGTATCAATAGGTTCAGAAAAAATGTGTAAAGAAAAGTAAAATAGCCCAAACCCTCTTCACTCTTGCCTATTGCATGATTGCCTCTTGCTTTGCCATAACGACGACTTTCAATGCTAACCTACTTATGCAGTTGATACCAATTATAATTACAGGGTGAGATAAATCACCCTATGTAATTAAAATTAAGCTGCTAAGCCTTCTCTTTCTCTAAATTTGGCATCTAACCAACAGCGTGGTAATTTTTCTCCAGAGGGAAATACTAGTTCTTCCTTTTGATAAATGTCCGTTTCTTGTTCTTCTTGTCCTTCTTGGTCTTGGGCGTGGACAATTTTGCTAGTGGGGTCTAGTAGTTCTTGAACATCAACTATTTTCACCAAATCTCGGCTATCTTTGATCTGTAAAAACATATTGATCAACCTCCATTATTTAAAATGTGTAAATTTGCCAATGGGAAGAAAATGAAGATTATATTTCCCGTTGATATTTTTCGACAATATCTACTAAGGTAACTTGACATTGCAAGGGCAATAAATTAATTAAAGATAGTTCATTTCTACCACCACCAACTTTAACGGTGATAGATTCTAAAGCGGCAATGACTTTTTCTTCATTAACGCCTTTAGAAGTAATTAAAGGATACAATTTTTCAGCAACAACATGATGCAACTTGGCATCAGCTAAATAAAGATGCCATTTTGCAATATCTATATAAACACTTTCACCAATTTCGGCGGCTAGGGTTTCCAGTAATTCTGTGGTATTAGTTTTAGCCACAAATATAACCTCATTGTTAGTAATATTGGGATCTCTGATTCCATTTCACATTATTACTCAATTAATTAGACTTTAGCTACTACCACAGGTAAGAATTCCCTAACTGAACTTTCTTTCTTTAGGTAGATTTTGGTGGGGTTTGGTCGTAATTAGCGATCGCACCAATGTAAATTAGATGCAGTAGCAATACTCCTACCCAACCAATTGTTAACCCAGGTAGCCATTCCCAGGTAGTAGTTTTCAAAATGTGGAAAAACCACAACCCAGAAGTGACAGTTGCACAAATACCAACATGAACAGCGAAATTCATGCGATCATCTAGTTTACGGAAATCTGGATCTTGACGATCTGGTTTGCGAGGCCAACGAGGAGGCATAAATATAAATGTTTGTAACAGCAGTTAACGCACCTTAACCATTGTAAGGTGTTTGGGGTTAACTTGCTCAGATCCGCAGATAATTTCCTCCATCTGGGGATTAAAAATGTTGCTAGGATACCCCAGATGGTAATATGTTCTATGAACTCTGCACAGTTGACTCTGCATAGCTAGTGGGGGCAAATTCGCTGCCTCTGGCACTAGGCACTAAAGTCCAACCTGCTTTCAAGAGTTTTTGATAAGTGGCCCAACCCTTAGAACCGCGAGGAATGCGATAATCTGGAACTGAAAATTGCGGAAAAGCTGTGTAAGGTCGCCAAGGTTGTCCAGGTGTAGTTTGCAGGTGTAAGATCTTTTCATCATCGCCGCTAGACTTAGATAACCAGCACATTTGTTGAAGCATAATGAACTCCTTGATTGTTTAGCTGAAATATCACAAGGACGCTAACTGCGGATATTTAGTGGTGTGGGAAACTATTGTCAAAGTGTTTTTCATTCCCAATCTAAAATCCTGAATTAGTATGACATATTTTGATCATGTCATACTGATACCAAATTCAGATGAAGCTACATGAAATCAGATTTCTAGAATCATTGACCGCAGATCAACGCAGATAAACGCGAATAAGGACGGATGAATTCACGGATTTGATGATTCTGTGCAGTCTCAGATAAAGTTGGTATGAATTGTGATAGAGTTGTTTTAACCTTATATTTAAGGCAATCAAGATTATTCTTGTCGGGTAAATTATTTAAGAAGGCAAACTCCTGTAGGTTGCTGTTTATTGAAGATCCTAAGAGGTACAAGAAATGGTTTTTTTGATTCTTGATGTTTCTTACTGTGTGAATATTTTCATCATGTTATCCACTGTTGCCAGAATTGGATGTATCCATAGTTACGATTTTGCAAAAATTATTAAAATTTTATGGATCAGGAAAGTTAGAATGGTTGGAGTTGAGGGTCAGAATGCTTGTCAAATCAGCAATTAACGGATTTGAGTTTGTGGGAAAATGATTAACTATCACCCTTATAATTTAAGATGGCTGTATAGTATATTGGTTTTTCTATTGATATAGATAAGCAAAGATTATGAATAAACCAGTTATTTGGATCAATGGAGACTGTCTGAGTCCCCACAACCCTGCATTTCAAGAATATCCCCAAGCCCCAGCGATTTGGGTTTGGGATGATGCTTTAATTGCAGAATGGCAAATTAGCCTCAAACGCCTGACTTTCATTTATGAATGTTTACTAGAATTACCTGTAGAAATTCGCCGGGGAAATATAGCAGAACAAGTTTTAGCTTTTGCTAAGGAACATAATACTAAGTTAGTTGTAACTACAGATAGTCCCAGTCCCAGGTTTGATGATATTTGTGATCAAATAGAAAAGTCTGTAGAGTTGGAAGTTTTGGCTGTAGAACCGTTTTTTGAATATGACGGATATATTGATTTAAAGCGGTTTTCCCGTTATTGGAAAGTAGCGGAAAAATATGTTTTTGAATAAGAAAATACAGCAGGAGTCAGGAGTCGGGAGTAAAAATGACTTGCTGTCCGGCTTTGAATTTAGATTCTGTACTTCATTAATCTGCAATCTACTGTAAATCTAGTTTATCGTCAATTCCAGGTTCTCAATCTGTTTAGAATTTTAAATTGTTTATAGTAGTATCAGTCTAATAACATACAAAATTTACTTCTCCTTTCTTCTTTCTTCTTCCTTCTTTATCCTGACTCCTGACTCCTGACTCCTGACTCCTGACTCCTGACTCCTACTTATAGCGATTTATAAAATGACTACTAAACTTGCTGATGTTCAAAATCTTCTCTCAGATTTAATCTCCCGTTATTCTTCCCGTGTGGATTATTTGATGATTCGTTTAGAAGAAGCGGAGGGAACAGATATTGTTTTGCGTGGTGATAAAGTGGAAACTCTCAGCGAGGGAATTTCTATTGGTGGTCACGTTCGCACTTGTTATAAAGGTGGTTGGGGATTAAGTAGTTTTAATAAATTAACAACCATTGAAGAACGTATAGAAGAGGCGATCGCCGCGGCCCGGATAGTGGGTGATGAGGAAACTATACTTGCAGCGATTGATCCTGTGCAAGCCGTATGTAAATTACCTCTGTTGGGTACTGATCCCCGTCAGGTTTCACTAAAGCAGAAAAAGCAATTATGCGATCGCTATACTGACCTCTTAAAAACAGTTGATCACCGGATTACTACTACCTCAGTCCATTATAGTGACAGTACCCAAAGAGTAATTATTGTCACATCTGAAGGAACTTCTATTGATCAATCTTGGGTAGATATGGAAATGCGCTTTGCCGCTACAGCTAGGAATGGAGAGACAGTCCAAACCGGTAGAGAAACCACTGGTTCTCGCAAAGCCTACGAAGACTTAACTAATTTAGATACACAAGTTAAAGGTGCAGCAGTAAGGGCGGTTACGTCTTTATTTTTACCATCTGTCAAGGGTAATACTTATACCGTAGTTATTGATCCCATTCTCAGCGGTTTGTTTGTGCATGAAGCCTTTGGACATCTTTCCGAAGCAGATATGGCTTATGAAAACCCTGATATTCTGGAAGTCATGACTCTAGGACGACGTTTCGGACCCGAAGAACTGCAAATATTTGATGGTGCTGCACCCCAAGGACATCGCGGTAGTTATTTTTACGATGATGAAGGTACACCAGCGACGACTACCCAATTAATTGAAGATGGTGTATTAGTTGGTAGACTCCATTCCCGTGAAACTGCTGGTAAATTGGAGGAGAAACCTACAGGAAATGCCCGTTGTCTCAATTATCACTATTCCCCCATTGTGAGAATGACAAATACCTGGATTGAACGGGGGAGAACCCCCGTCGCAGATTTATTTACGGGGATTAAAGAAGGTGTTTTTGCCCAAAATTGGTTAGGGGGAATGACGAATGGGGAAATGTTCACCTTCAGTGCTGGTGAAGCTTGGATGATTAGAAATGGCAAAATTGCTGAACCTGTAAAGGATGTGACTCTTTCCGGTAATGTTTTCCAAACCCTCGCAGATATCGAAGCCATTGGTGATGATTTTTACTGGGATGAATCCGGGGGTTGTGGTAAAGGTGGACAAAATGGTTTACCTGTCGGTTGCGGTGGTCCGAGTTTACGGATTCGGGATGTCGTGGTGGGCGGAGAAAGTAGAGAATAGTTCTTCCTTATCAAGGTCTAGTATAACAGATTTTTTGGTGCAAGTCAATAGCCTCAACCCATAAAACGCGAAAAATTATCATTCATTTTAGATGCTCGACTTCTCCCAGCAGTCGGGTATTTAAAATGAATGGTAAGTGGGGATTTATTAATAATAGTGGTCAATTACTTATTCCCTCTAAATTTGATGATGCTTTAAGTTTTTCAGAAGGTTTAGCAGCAGTAACAATTAATGGCAAAGAACACTTAGGAATGTGAATTAAATAAGGTGCAAAAGTAGGGTGTGTTAGCGACAGCGTAACGCACCATTCCAGGTTACATCAGAATTGCAGGTTATTAAATTTGCGTTCCTTAATAGATAAAACAGGAAAGATAGTTTATTAACTAAATTATGACTAATGATACAATAAAAACAGTTATTTGGGTAATTCAGGAGTCTCTAATTAGTGTCTGACAAAATCCATTCCAGATATGCGGATGGAACACCAGTTTATCAAAGTCAAAGACCTCCTAGATTTGGTGAACCCGTAGCCGATCCTTTAGCACAAGCAGCCCATTCCAGATTAAGATGGGATCAATACCATCAAAGAGTTTATTAAGCTAGAGAATTTGATACCAATGGTCAACCAGTGCGAGATATTGACTTTACTAGTCCGACATATCCTAATGGTACACTCCGCCCTGATCATTTACCACCGCCTCATCAACATCTTTGGCTTGCTAATATAACAGGTGGTACTCCCACTCGCAGTAAACAACCACAAATTCTATGAATAACCTCCAAAAATCGGCTTTTACCTTAGTTATTCAACCAGGGGAAAAAATAGAAAATCGCGTTTATATCATTGTCAATTACTTAGCTAAAACCTATCTTGAATCACAATGGCTGATTACTGAAATAGATGCTACCGGATTATTAGGAAATCGTTTAACGTCTATTTTAAATAATCAAGAAAATACGACTATTTCTTCTTCAGATTTTTTACAACTTTTGCAAGAAGAAGGACAAATTCTAGATTTAGAAGCTACCTTAGTGAAAAGTTATCAAGAAATTATTACTATTTTTATCAGGGATGGTTATTCTGTAGATATTTTAGGAGTAACAGAATTATTACCTGTTAATGTTTTGAATAATTGTATTCAAGTTGATGCTAATTTATTTGACACTCAAGAAACAGAAATATCTGAACCTAAAATTAATGTTGTTTATCAAAAAATTGCTTAATGTCTAGATATGCACATTATCAGCAAAAAGAGATTAAAAGAATTTTCGCAGCAGCATCCAAAATCTGAATCAAATCTAGAAACATGGTATAAAATTGTTAATAAAGCCAAATGGGAAAACTTTGTTCAATTACGTCAAGTATTCCCATCTGCGGATTTAGTTGGTAACTTCACCGTCTTCAACGTTAGTGGGAACAATTACCGACTGATCGCTTTAGTAGACTATCAATATCAAGAAGTGTATATTCGCCATATCCTTACCCATGCAGAATATGACAAACAAAATTGGAAACAAGACCCTTGGTACACCTAAAACTTATGTAGAATTAATTACCTCTTTTCCTCCCAGAAAAATTACCTCAGAGGAAGAATTAGCCATAACTCAAAATATTATTGATTCTTTATTAGATCAAGAAAGGCTAACTCCTGACGAACGAGATTATCTGCATTTATTAGGATTAGTAGTATCTGAATATGAAGAGGAAAATTATCCTGTAGCAGATATTTATGGAGTAGAATTATTAAAAGTATTAATGACAGAATTGAATTTACGACCCAAAGATTTAATGCCAATTTTTGCCGATGAAACTATAATATCTGATATTTTGTCAGGAGAACAACCTCTAACTATTGAACAAATCGAGAAACTTAGTAAGTTCTTTCATGTTTCTCCATCTGTGTTCTTAAAAAATGTTTAGTTGATGTAATGAATACTAATAATAATAAAAGAATTTGATACCAAGTATAGTAAATATAAAAATCCCCGACTCCGCGAAGAAGTCGGGAATCTATTACACCAAAGCCGCTACCTTCCCCAACAACCCCTCAAACAAACGCAAACCATCGCTATTACCTAACGCGGAATCTGCTGCTCGTTCTGGATGTGGCATCATGCCCAAAACATTGCCTTGAAGATTACAAATCCCCGCAATGTTGTTGAGTGAACCGTTGGGATTTTCTTGATAACGAAATAAAACTTGTCCATTGGCTTCGATTTCTGCTAAAGTAGTTTCGTCACTGTAGAATCGCCCCTCTCCGTGAGCAATGGGTAAAGTGATGATTTCTCCTTCAGCATAACCTTGAGTCCAAGGTAAATTATTACGCTCAACTTTTAAGGGAGAGCGATCGCAAATAAAATGCAAATCCTGATTTCTCGCCAATGCCCCAGGTAATAAACCAGCTTCAGTTAATACCTGAAAACCGTTACAAATACCGATGACAAATTTACCTTGTTGTGCATGGTTGATAACTTGCTGCATCACAGGAGAGAAACGAGCGATCGCCCCACATCGTAAATAATCCCCATAACTAAAGCCACCGGGGACAATTACCACATCTATATCACTAATATCCGTCTCTTGATGCCAAATCATCCGCGTTGGTTGTCCTAGCAAATCTCTAGTCACATAGGCAACGTCGCGATCGCAATTAGAACCTGGAAAAACTAAAATACCGAATTTCATAATTAGTCATTGGTCATTGGTCATTAGTCATTGGGGAATGGGTAAGAGGTAGGGGAGAAGAATTAATTTTTCTGATTACCTATTACCCATTACCAGTTTTAAAATACGCCAGTTTGTGATTCTACCTCAATCAAGTCAAAGCGATAATTTTCGATGACCGGATTAGATAACATTTGGTCACAGATTTGATTTAAGTCTCGACGCGCTTTCATTTCATCAGGTGCAGTAATGGTTAACTCAATGTACTTACCAATTCTCACCTGTTCCACATTGTCGTATCCCATTTGTTTGAGGCCAGATTGTACAGCCACACCAGCAGGATCTAAAACTGAAGTTCTCAGAGTCACGAAAATTTTAGCTAAATATTTTATTTGCACAGGCTTTTTGCTGAATGCTGCGATCGCTATCCTATAACTTTTATGGTCTAACTGAGTGAAAATATAATCAGGAGTGGAAGTAATTCATGAATTACCCCTACTATAGATACAAATTTAACAAACATTTATGAGAGCCATACATACCCGTAGTCAAGAACGGATTTTAAACCTGTTACAAGATATTAAACAAGGCATTTCCGCTCAAGAAATTTACATAGAACTACGTAATCTTAACCAAAGCATGGGTTTAGCAACAGTTTATCGTTCCTTGGATGCTCTCAAATTAGAAGGCTTAGTGCAAGTGCGAACTTTGGCAAATGGTGAAGCCCTTTATAGCTTAGTACAACAAGATAAACACCATCTAACTTGTTTACAATGTGGTATTTCCATTCCTATTCATCAATGTCCTGTCCATGAACTTGAAAACCAATTGCAAACCAGTCATCAATTTAAAGTGTTTTATCACACTCTAGAATTTTTTGGACTGTGTACAAAATGTCAAGCTAAGGCTTAGGAATGAAAGAAGGAGTCGGGACTCACTTGAAAATCAGCATTAAACACCCTGTCAGCTTTTTTCTTGATGTGTGATAGTTAGGTTGCAGAAAATGGGTTCCATGACCGTTTGAATTTTTTGAGGATCAGGTTTTTTCCCACCCATTAAATCACCAAAATACACACAAGCAGCCTCACCTAAAGCCCAAGTATAAGCACCAGCCCAGGAAACTGCGATCGCACTACCAAAACCGGGGATAAATTTAATTAATTCCCGTGACACTGCCTGGGCAATAAAACCACCTGCTATAGTGCTGACAATGCCTCCAGCTTGAGATGGTGTTACAGTCTGTCCATATAATTTACCCAACAATCCCACCATTGATACTTATAATGCCGTTAAAACAGGCATAGTGATCCTGTAACCTTTTTTTCCAGGAATTATCATTACCTTGTTCGGTCATAAATTCCACTCCCTACAATTTAGAGAATATTTTTAGAAACCCGACAGAGGGCGGGGAAACCCGACAGAGGGCGGGGAAACCCCGCCCCTACCTGCCCATTTCTAAAATCTTACTGGCGACTGGTTCTATTACCGGAGTTACTGATAAACGATTGCCTTTTTTCACTACCAATAATTCATCATCATTAAACTTAGCTTTGAGTGTTGATAGTGAAAGAGGATGATTGAAAACTTCGACAAATTTCACTTTTACAGTTTGCCAACGGGGGGATTCAAGAGTTGATTTAGCATCATAATATTTACTATTTATATCAAATTGTGTTGGATCAGCAATACCTATTTCAACTATCCGCATTAAACCAAATATACCGGGTGGTTCAGTGTTAGAGTGATAGAAAAAAGCTAGATCTCCTATTTGCATTTGCTTCAAGAAATTCCGGGCTTGATAATTACGTATACCGTCCCAAATTGTCTCACCTTGCTGTTGTAAGTTTGTAATACTATAAACTGCTGGTTCTGACTTCATTAACCAATAATTAATCGTATTCATTTAATAATTAATTCCATAATTGTAGAGACGTTACAGAGAACGCCTCTATATATACTAACTTGCTGCTAAATTACCCCAAGCAATATAAGGTAGTTTTGCTGCTGTTGCTTTTACCTGTTGGGCATTTGCTACTAACTGTCCGCAAGCGTCCCAAGTTCCAGTAATAAAGGTGCTTCTTGTGCCTTCACTAATCACAATTGAGGCAGTAAAATCACTAGTTTGCACTTGCAATTTTTCCAAATCTATGGTTGTAACTACTTGAGGATTGGTAGTAACTAATTCTTGCAGATGTTTGACTACTTCCCCATCAGCAGTTACGCATGGTATCCCCATTGCTACGCAGTTACCAAAGAAGATTTCGGCGAAGCTTTCACCAATCAGGGCTTTAATTCCCCATTTTGCCAGGGCTTGGGGTGCGTGTTCTCGTGATGAACCACAGCCAAAGTTGCGGTTAACTATGAGAATTTTCGCGCCTTGATATTGGATTTGATCAAAGGGGTGTTCACCATTTAAGGCTTTTCTGTCGTCAACAAATACGCCTGATCCTAAGTCGTCAAAGGTGATGGCTTTTAAGTAGCGGGCAGGGATAATTCGGTCGGTATCTATGTCGTTACCGATGAGGGGAACGGCGTTACCGGATATTTGTTTTACTTCACTGACCATTGGTAATTGGTAATTGGTAATTGGTAATTGGTAATTGGTAATTGGTAATTGGTAATTGAAAAAACTCTTTTCTGTCACCTGTCACCTGTTCACTGTCACCTACAGTAGTTCACGCACGTCGGCGATTTCGCCTTTGATGGCGGCTGTGGCTACCATTGCGGGACTCATTAATAAGGTGCGACCGGAGGATGATCCTTGTCTGCCTTTGAAATTGCGGTTAGAGGAGGAGGCGCTAATTTGTCTGCCTTGGAGTTTGTCGGGGTTCATGGCTAAACACATGGAACATCCTGGTTCTCTCCACTCGAAACCGGCGGCTTGGAAGATTTTATCTAGTCCTTCGGCTTCGGCTTCTTTTTTGACTCTTTCTGAACCGGGGACTACGAAGGCTTTTACACCCTCTGCAACTTGGCGACCTTGGGCAATTTTGGCGGCTTCTCTGAGGTCGCTGATACGTCCGTTGGTGCAGCTACCAATGAAGCAGACATCAATTTTTGTGCCTTGGATGGGTTGACCGGGATAGAGATCCATGTAGCGATACGCTTCTTCGGCAATAAAGCGGTCTTCTTCTAGGAGTTCTGCTGCTGTGGGGACTTTTTCATCTACACCAATTCCCTGACCTGGTGTAATTCCCCATGTGACTGTGGGGGGAATATCTTCCGCATTAAATACTACGATATTATCATATTCTGCATCAGCATTACTACTGAGGGAATCCCACCAAACAATGGCTTGTTCCCAGTCTGCACCTTGGGGAGCAAAGTCTCTATTTTGCAGGTAATCGTAAGTAATTTCATCGGGGTTGACGTATCCGCATCGCGCCCCACCTTCTATGGCCATGTTACAAACGGTCATTCGTTCTTCCATGTTCATTTGGGTAAAGGTTGTACCAGCAAATTCGTAAGCGTACCCTACTCCACCTTTAACGCCTAGAGTACGGATGATATGCAATATTACGTCTTTGGCATAAACTCCGGGTTTTAAGTTGCCATTAACTTCGATTTTGCGGACTTTGAGTTTTGATAATGATAGGGTTTGGGAGGCGAGAACGTCTCTAACTTGGCTTGTACCGATACCAAAGGCGATCGCTCCAAATGCACCATGACTCGATGTATGGCTATCCCCACAAGCGATGGTCATTCCCGGTTGTGTTAGTCCCAATTCAGGGGCGATGACGTGAACTATGCCTTGATTTCCTGAACCAATATTGTAAAAAGTTATGTCATTTTCTTGACAACTCTTTTCCAATGCCTGAATCATTTCTTCGGCCATGCTATCCACAAAGGGACGAGCTTGGTTTTCTGTGGGAACGATATGATCAACTGTGGCTATTGTCCGTTGTGGAAATAATACTTTTAAATCTCGCTCCTTGAGCATTGCAAAGGCTTGGGGACTGGTAACTTCATGTATAAGATGTAGTCCAATAAATAGTTGTGTTAATCCTGATGGTAATGTACCAACGGTGTGTAAGTCCCAAACTTTGTCAAATAGTGTACCCTTGCTCATACATCAATCTACGTTAAAGGAGTCGGACTTCCGATTGTATCAGAAATTTGGTGACAATGGAATTTTAGAAATCTAGCTGCCGATAGTAGTTAACAAAAAAATATATGACCGTTTGTCATATTTGGCATTGATTGTATTTAAAATGAGATGAGAACAACAAACATACTTCCACAGGACAGAACCATGAAATCTATGGCAGCAACTTTGCGACGCTTGAGCCTAGCTGTATTAACAGTTATTGTAATTTTTGGTAGCTTTGCAGTATTCACTCCTACTGCATCTGCGGAAACATATCAAGTTAAGTTAGGTACTGATAAAGGCTTGTTACAATTTCAACCCAAAAAATTGACTGTTAAGCCCGGTGACACAATTGAATGGAAGAATAACAAAGTTCCTCCCCACAACGTTGTCTTTGATGCTAAGAAGAATCCCAACAAGGATGCTGCTTTGGCAAAATCTTTGTCCCACAAGAAGTTATTATTGAGTCCTGGACAAACCAAAACCACCGTTATTCCTGCTGATGCTGCTCCTGGTGCATACACATTCTATTGTGAACCTCACCGTGGTGCTGGTATGGTTGGTCAAATCATTGTTGAAGGTTAATATATAGGGATTAGAGGCGGGAGTCAGGAGTCAGGGGGAAGAAAAAAGAAGAAACTAAGAATAGTCTCGAAAGTTTTTTCTGTCCCCTGTTCTTTGTTCCCTATTTAGGTGGTTGAGGTTTTGGTTTTTCTTGGAAACCAATACCCATATATCCATATAAGTAGGTGAACACAATAAAACCAAACTGTGTAAAGAAACGTAAAATCGCCCAAACCCTCTTCACTCTTGCCTTTTGCCTTGCCATAACGACAATTTTCAACGCCAACCTACTTATAATGAGTTAATTTCTGCAACAGTTCCTCCACAAGAATACATATTTGAGCAAGCACTATTCAAGAAATTTAAGACTTGCTTTTTGGAAAGATTATCGAGGCGATCGCCTCAATTGTCTATCTTGCGAAAGGTTTGCTGTAGGCGATCGCTAGAAGCGATAGTTTTTAATCAGTCTCTGGTGTGAGATCAAGTTTGCGATAGATTTGCTCAATGGGAAAGTTTAAATTAATGCTTTTGAGTTCTACGGTGTCACCTGCTTGATAGTTAATAATTAACCAATCACCTGCTTCGTTTTTGTGATACAAATCCATTTCGATGCTGGTGGAACTCACTAATAAATAATCCTGTAAGACTGGATTTTTGCGGTACAGTCTAAATTTGCCACTGCGATCGTAGCTTTCAGTGCTAGGAGAGAGAACTTCAACGATGAGGCAGGGATAGGTGAAATAATTTGGGGTGTTTTTGTCACGATCGTCGCAGGTGACACTGACATCTGGGTAGGTGTAGTTATTTGTGTCAACAATTTTAACTTTCAGGTCTGAGTTACCTGTTATGCAGTTACTAGCGTCTAAATGGGTATCAACCATAGTCGCAAGTCGAACTGCAATGCGGCTATGATTAACGCTGCCGCCGCTCATGGCGTAAACTTGACCGTTAATCAGTTCGTGTTTTTCTAGTTGCTTTTCTTCCCAAGCAAAGTATTCTTCTGGGGTAAGTTGGGGAAAGTTTTCTTTAACTAGGATCATGGGAAAATCACTCTTTGGTTAGTTTTGGTACTATTTAACGGGTTACACAAACATTTTTTGCAGCAAGCCTTTTTTGAATTTTTCAAATCCTTATATCATGGTGACGAATGATGTTTACAATGCGCGTGTGCCTTCGATTAGCTTACTTTCATTATGACAAAGAACAAGGCTACGCTATCGGCGATCGCTATTCTTGTGAGTCGTGATTTTTGGGCGATCGCTTTCCAAAAAGTATTCATAGTAAGAGTTTGACAGTTTTCGGAGATGTCTAGTTGATTGAAGTAACTAATGCATAAATTGTACCGTTTTTGTCAGTTATCAGGGAACAAGCGCAGTTTATTGGTGCAAGCTTTAGTGCTGTTACCGATAGTAAATATCGCTTTAAAAATTTGGGGACTACAACGAACACAAACTACTCTGAAGCGATTTTTAAGTACTTCCGAAATAAGCGTACAAAGTTCCACACAACTATCACAGATTATGACTTCAGTTCAAATAGTACGAACAGTTGCTCGATATAATGATTCTTGGACAAGCTGTTTGAAACAGTCTTTAGTACTATGGTATTTATTACGTAATCAGGGAATTGCGGCCGATTTGCAGATTGGAGTGCAAATGCAGCAGCAATTTCAGGCTCATGCCTGGGTGGAATATCAAGGATATGTGATCGGCGATCGCCAAGATATACGGCAACATTATACTCTCTTAGATAGCCTTAATAACAGTCTGAATTCATGAATCTAAATTGTATATACAGCACTTTGCGTAACAATGAGGTACACTAACAGAGTGGAAAAATCAAAAAAAAGATGAAAGCATACTCTGGGGAAAGTCCAAATGTTCACTTTCTATATTAATAGACATTTATTTGTGCCTCCCAAGACTTGGCATAGCGACCACCTTGGGTTAATAATTCCTGATGAGTACCAGACTCGACAACCTGACCTTTTTCCATAACATGAATAATATCAGCTTGCATGGCGGTAGTAAAGCGATGAGTAATAATGATCGCTGTCCGCCCTACAGCAAGCTGGCGAAACCGTGCTAACCAATCTGCTTCTGCCCAAGAATCCATTGCACTTGTTGGTTCATCGAGGATAATGATTGATGCTCGGCGTAAAAAAGCTCGTGCTAAAGCAATACGCTGCCATTCTCCCCCACTGAGTTCTTCTCCCCCAAACCATTTACCTAGTAAGGTATTGTAACCTTGGGACAATTTACTGATGGGAATATCTGCTCCAGATGCTTGTGCTGCTGCTTCAATTTCTACGAGAGTAGGTGCAGATGCTATAGCACTCAAGGCAATATTGTTAGCTGCGGTATCCTGATAGCTAACTGGTTGTTGAAACATTACCGTAATTAAACTACGCAGTTTTTCCAAGGGAAGATGGCGCAGATCGATACCGTCGAGCATAATACTACCAACTTCAGGATCGTAGAAACGGCATAACAGCTTAATTAGCGTACTTTTTCCCGCCCCATTCTCTCCTACAATTGCCACCACTTGATGAGCAGGAATCTTGAGTGTGAATCGATCTAGGGCTAGGTGCTGACTGCCTGGATAATGAAATGTTACCTGCTGAAAAAGTATCTCTTTGTACAGTTCTAAAGGTGTAGGCTGCAAAGAGAAATTAACAATTTGGGGTTTAAGTGATAAGAAATCAAATAAATCTTTGAGAAACAGAAGATTTCTATAAATTTTTCCGACATTGCTCAACAATGCAAACAATACACTTTGTCCGATCCAAAGCGCTTGAGCTAGGAGGGCTAAATCTCCTAAACTTAACTTTTTTTGTGCCATTGCCCAAATAATCCAGCTTGTAGCAACGGACACAATTAATAGGGATATCGCACTAGCGGTTAATTGAGCTAAATTTTGCTCTTTAATTAACTGCATACGTTCCTGACGCAATCGTTGGCTATTAAAGGTTGCAAGGAAAATAATAAGCATATCATGGATAGCATTGTCATACCGTTCCTAGCCAACTCGCTGATGTTTTCTAGGAGGGCGATCGGTTGTGTTCTCGCTTCTAAAGTTGCCCTATGTAAGCGATCATAATAGTCGGGTGTTTCAAAAAAAGCTAAGTCGAGAGCGATCGCCTGGGTATGAATTAACTCACTAATATAGTCTTGGGTTAATTCTGCTTGCATCATCCGAATCCAAAAGCTGAGATTGTTAAGAATTCGTGTTAGCAACCAAATACCGAGCAGCAAAGCAATCGCTTGCCAAGATTGATAGAATTGACTGGAATGAATACCTGCTCCCATTAATACTGGGAAGCCATTGACTAGTCCTGACAACAGGTATACTTGAACTGCTGGCAATACTCCCAATAATAACAGCAGCACCGCCGAAGCGATTGTCCAGTTCCCCGCAGCTTTCCATACAAGTCTGAATGTTTGAGGTAAGTAAGGTAGTTGGGGTAATATTTTGTTTACTTTGGTTAAAACTTCGTTCATTAGTAACATGAGTAAAGTGAATCTGAAGGTGTTAACATATTCTGAGATATATTATGTCGGTACAAGCTGCTTTACAATTTATTCAAGCCGTTAGCCAAGACGAAAGTCTAAGAAATCAGATCCGAATGCTGATACCTGAAGTAAATTTAGAAAACCTCGTCAGTGTCGGCATAGAAGCTGGATTTGAATATACTCCAGAAGAGCTAAGTATAGCTTATAGGTACGATTGGACAATGCGATCGCTGCGCTATGGTATTACAACCAGCAACATTCCCTAACTACCGATAAAGCGACTAGAACAGTAGCTGTAGTAAAAAGTCTACGATCATCTGGGATCGCACTACTGGGATGATTGTCTGGATCTATAATATCCGCCGAAACTGGTAAGCGAAGCAACGCTGAGGAATCCCAAGAACCATCAGGTTTTTGATTTCCCAACAACCAGTTAATCGCTTGATATATTTCACCGAGCGGCTCTTGGGCTAAAGCCAGAATACGCACGCACCATGCTGTAGCAAAAGGGGAATTATTACCATACTGAAGAGAATACACAGCCCCGCTGGCATTAATTCTCCGACGTGCCCACTCAATAGCTCGGTTTATCTGCTGGTAATTACGGTGATAGTTCTCTTTTGCTAAAGATTCAGCAGCTAAAGCTGTGGCGTATTCATGGTCATACCACCAATAAGCTGTCCAACTTCCACAGTCATCCTGAGTATCCCTGAGAAAACACCGGGAAGCTTCTCCTATCTCCTCCAAACTGGCTACAGCAGCAGTTACACAACTATGAACACCACACCAACCTTTGACGGGAGAAGAACCTGTATACGCTAGAGGAACAAGTTGTTCTAAATAGGTGGCTATGCCTCCTGTAACTGAAAAATGCTGGGCTATAAATTCAGAAGCTACTTGTGCCTTTTGAGATTTGCTCTCGCCCAAACTGCTAGCCAGCCGTAGCGCCCAAGCTGTGCTATCTGCGTCCGGTGTGACGAAGCCGTTATATCCCCATCCCGGACAGGACTGGCGACGGTTAATTAGTAACAACCAAGCTTGTTGTGCTGCTAGTTTCGCTTGTTGATCGGGAAGTGCTGCTAGAGCAGCACCTACATAAGCTGTAACCCATTCATCACTTCTCCTGACCTCACCCTCAATGCCAATATATAAGTGAAAGTCGCGCCACCAGCCTTTCTGATTGCGGGAACATAAAAGAAACTGGGTTGCGGCTAGTATGGCCTTATCCAACCGATTTTTGTCTAATTGGCTGGAATGATCAATTTTTTCGGAGGTGATGGAGTCTTGAGGTTTTTCTGCACCAACAGTCAGATTGTTTTCTAACCATTGATGTATAAATCCTAAATATGCTTTAGCTGCCAAGGAGCGTTGTGGTTTGTAAGTAAGTTTGACATGGCTGAGTCCTCGTTTTAGCGCACTTAGGCTTTCTTGAGATTGCAACATAGACTGAGCAATTAGAACAGCAGGCCAGGGTTTGGGAGTAGAAATAGGAGTTACATATCCCGGCCAACTAAGTAGCCATTTCCGTTTTTCAGGTGTGCATAACCCCCCACTTACTAAATTATCCAATAGAGTAAACCATAGAGGTTCTAGTTCACTTTGTGATCTAAATAGACATTCCAAGCCAACTTGAGCATGGATCACATCACCAATATCTAGACACACTCTCACGTCGTCAACAATCTCTAAAAACTGCATCACCAAAGCCTCAATTTCTTTGGTTGACTCTGGATAATCAATTTCTTGTAGATAGGTAGCTATCTGACTGGGAGGCAAGTTACTGACATTTAAACGTAATACTTGTATCTGACGAGATAACATTACACCAATATTGCTGATATTAGCAGGCTTAACGCAAGCTTTAAAACAACGGTACAAATTATGGTTTAGATCATCTGATATTGACAGATTCCAGAGTAATTCTAAAGCAGTTTTAGTGACGGTAAAAGCTTCTTCTGTGTCGGTTAAATTAGGATTTAGACTAATAAAAATAGAAGGGATGAAATCTTGAGTATCTGATTCATTGAGATCGAATTCTAGCCAAATCTCAGTAATCCCATGATAAATACAAGAACTAGGGTTACTCCATAATTCGCACAACTGGCAAATATAGTTCCATGGTGGCTGTTTAAATCTTGAATCAAATTCAGCCATTGCAGCAATATGCTTGGCTAAAATTTCTGGTTCATTATTTTTGGAAAAAATACCTTGCTGTAGATCGACTTGCTTATTTTTGTTTTCTAACCGGATTTCAAATCCAGCCCTGGGGATAGGAGCTAAGAAGCTTGCTAATTTTTGGATGCGATCTAATGCTTCTGGTGTAGCTATCTCAGGGGGAAGATCGCTAACAATAATTTGGAGATAATCAGCTAAACTTGGTCGGTTCATTGTCTAGAAAAAACAGTAGCCTTAGCATCTTCAATAATAGCTTGGCTAATCAGAGGCAACATCGATAAATTATCTGGGCGATAAACTTTTTTCAAAGGCACTTTAGCTGCTAATCTACCCAATAACTCAAATTCAATTCTCTTATTTTCTTCGTCTAACATCCAGCTTGCATAAGTATTTGCCACTAAGTTGAAAAGACCAGTTATGGGTGGAGTTGCCTGAATCTCTACTGTTGTTCGATTTGCACAGCGTTCTTCTAATATATAAATAGCCGCCAAAGGAACTGGACTTTCAGGAACTAATTTTTCATTCTTGAGTAGGGATAGTTCCTTCTTGGCTGGCCAAATATCCGGGTTTGATGTAATCAACTGCAAGCATTCGGAGGAACCATATAATTGAGTAGCTGCGTCTTCGTGTAAACGTAAAGCTCGATAACCAGGCTGAACTAAAAATTGTTGTTTTTGCTCCACTAGCGCGGCTACATCGTCGGCAAAAAGTCGCCCACCACATTGTAATAATGCCGCAGTTGTAGTTGACTTACCTGCGCCTTGAGCACCAAGTACGGCAATTGCCATGTTTTTAATAATAACTACGGAAGCGTGCAAGCATGTAACGCTACGTATTCGTAAAACACATCCGAGAACAACCCCAAATAAAAGTGAAATTACACCTCTTAAATTTGCTTCTTTGCCTACAGCGATCCAAATTTGATCACCACTGGGGTTGATTACAAATTCAGCATAGGTGAATTCGTTCAATATATATTGAAAAAGCAAATATATTCCTTTTTCATGAATTGCCATCGGAACACCCGGATGCTTGGGACTAATTTGCCAAGCAGAACGGGAAATAGGCATTGAGCTTTCTTCCAATGTTCTAGATATATGAATCGAAACATCCCAAACATCCAGTAATTCGCTTATTTCTGGCAGATATATCAGAGACTGATTACTACGTAGGGTTAAACCATAAGCTTTATAAAAGTAATATGTAATATGCTCAAGAGAACCCATTTAGAATACTTGTAATTTAAAGAATTTTTTGGATTAGCTATCAAGGTAAAGCAGGACAATTGCGGTATACATAACGAATTCCACAAGAGACCTCACCTCGGTTTTACTAGGTCAAACCTTTCCCCCTTTTTGATAAGGCTATGTATTACTAAGGAGAGGGTTAGGATAAGGTTCTTTGATATGTTTTCAGAGGAAGATTTGAGTTTAAGCCGCGACTTAAACTTCTAACTTCGACTAGACTCAGCACACGTATATTTGCGTATTTAGCAAGCATTAGACGTTTTTGTCATTAAATCATCTTGAGGTCAGCTAATGCACATTTAAGTTTCATGACGGTTGTGCCGCTCGAAGCGCGCGGCACAATTGTTTTCAGGTTTTTAGTATGCATTTTAAAAGATGTTCAGCTTAGGAGGTGGGCTTGTGCGCGAAGTTGTGATCACAGGTGTATAAACCAATCTACCACCATTTACACTAGATAAGGCAAGCGTCAAATCTTTTACCGTGCCATGCTTGTGTAACTTAGGCTGTATAACCACTATCAGTACCACCACCACTTACAGAATCAAGCGTTAAGTCTTTTACCGTGCCATGCTTGAGTAACTTAGGTGGTTCGTATTCTTGTTTTGAATGCCTAATCTTTTCGGACATAATCTTCTATTTTTTTTACTTATGCTTACTAAGATACCACTTTATCATCATTATCAATTCTAGTCAACCAGTATGCTAACGATAAATTTTGTTCGCTCAATCTAGCAATAGATGGAGTTTTTGGTGTCGGCGACTCTATTAACGATAGCAACTACGAAATGTCAATCTAAATTGAAAATACTAACTATGCCACTCATGCTTTAGATACTAGAAGTAATGGTGAGCAAACCCTCAGTTGTTAATTCCTCAACTAAACTAGCTAAATCTTGACGAATCGTAGACTCATCTACCAGATATTTCTTTAGTAATTCCTGGTAAACAGTTTCCAAGTTATCATGCGTACTCAGTAAATTCCACATTTGACTACCAACGGGGTTGAGGCTATAGTAATATTCGTTTTTTAGATTAAGTAAAACTACTTGACCTTCCAGTTCTTGAGACAAGGTAGTAGGAGGTACAGAAACGCGCATGGAAAAGATAGAAGTCATGGGATAAATTTCAACATTAGATATTTTTTAACTTATTATTGATAATAAATCTATTAGGCAAAATGTGAATCACAACGTCATAAATAAAACTTTAACAAATTTTTATCAACCTGAGATCGAACTACTCTTGTGCTGTTCTCGATCCTATATTGATATAGATACTGCTAATCGGATTAATACTTTACTCCAGAAAGACATTGACTGGGTATACTTAACATCAGTAGCACAACGGCATAACGTAGAACTTCTGCTATATAAAAGCTTAAACAGCACTTACCCAGAAGCTGTCCCCAAACCTATTCTAGAACAACTACGGAACTTTTACTACGCTAACACGGTACGCAATCTATTCCTGAGCAGTCAATTGCTGGAACTACTAAATTTGTTCGAGAAGTCCGAAATACCTGCTATTCCTTATAAAGGAGTAGTTCTAGCTACTTCAGTCTACGGCAGCCCGGAACTCCGCCTTTGCTCCGATTTAGATATCTTAGTTCGTCAGCAGGATTTCTCTAAAGCCAAGGCAATTCTCCTCTCTCACGATTTTTCTCATGGAGAGCTACCTACTTGGGAACAACCTTGGGAGATAAATTTTACTAGTAAAGATGGCAACATAAATGTCGATCTTCATCAATCAATTACACCTGCGTTTTTAAATATTCGACTCGATTTTGATGATTTATGGAAAAACCTAGAACTATTATCTATTTGCAGCAAAAAAGTGAGGAATTTAGCGCCGGAAGATTTGTTGTTACTGTTATGTATATACTTAACAAAGGATTTCTTGCTGAACCGTGAACGACTGATTCAAATTTGTGATATTGCCGAGACAATCCGCGTTTTTCAGAGACTTAATTGGGGATATCTCCTAGAACAAGCTGAAAAACTTGGCTGTACGTATATACTTTTTTTAGGCATTTTCCTGGCACGGCAGTTATTGGGAACAAATCTTCCTGAAGAAATTTTACAAAGATTACAAAATGTTCAAGTGGTTAAATCCTTGGCGGCACAAATGACAGAAAAGCTTTTTAGTGAGACTTACCAACAAATGAGTTTGATTAAAAGTATTATTTTTTACTGTAGGGCTAGAGAGCATCTACAAGATGCGGTGGTTCCTTATGTAGCTTACTATGCAAAAAATTTTATTTCTCCAACCAAAACAGAATGGACGCTGATACCTCTACCTCCACAGGTTTATTTTCTCTATTACATAATTAGGCCATTTCGGATATTCATTAAGTATGGATTGCTATTTTTAAAACACTAACTAAGTAAGCGACAGTCAAACTAATGTTTGATTTCTGGAAAAACTTGGTGGTAGTCGTTGATGGTTAACGGTCAACAGACTATAAGGAAAGGTTTTCACAAATCAAATGTTAGTCCTATATCAATACTACTCGGTTAAGAGAAACAACACCCCGTGCCTACCCCGATTTATGGGACAAGTGCGATTTATGATGGGGCAACCACCGGGGGTTTGCCCCTACACTGATTTACTAAATACCGCAGAAAAGTTTATTTCTAATAAGGAACAATCATCTGTAAAATTGAGAACTTCCGAGGGTTGATGAAAATTTGCTTGAAGAAGATTTTGCGATCGCAACAAATTATGTACAGAAATTGAAGGAAGTGCCGCCGCCAAACCATGTCCAGAAACATCCAAGAGATAAATGACCAAGTTATCTGCATCTAACCAGTAATAATCAATACTAAAATAAAAAATGCTCTGGATAAAGTTGGTTCAGATTTACAGCGATTTCCAATCATATAAGGTACATCTTAGCCCCCTCCCCGCAAGCGATGAGGGGGTTGGGGGTGGGGTTTTTGTTACGGGTTTGATGACAATTTGCTGTAATAATGCGACATACTTGTGACGTACTCCACACACTCCTTTTCAGGTGAGTGTGGGCTTCTCAGTGACTCCTCTATGAGGACATTAACTGAGCTTTAAGACCGTGCGCCCCACGGTTCTTTGGTTTTGAGATTTGTTTTTTGTTTTGTAGGCTGCATT
>NZ_JAQMSE010000227.1:0-2950 GCF_028330045.1 Aphanizomenon sp. CS-733/32 | reverse complement strand
TTCCAAATGTGGTTTTAGTGTGTCTCGTAATAAGTTAATCTGGTTCATAGGGGTTTCTTTGATTGTGTGGTAACTTTCTATGAAACCCTTTCTCTGTTTCCTTTGCAAGCTTTTTCTCTATTTTTTGTCCTGTACAGAGTGTCCTTTGACATAAACTTCTGGATATTGTGGATCGACTATCCAATTATTAATTACTCCCTCAATTAAAGGAATAGTAGGAGAATTAGAGCGAATTTGTTCCCGTTTCCAAACCTTTTTAGTTTGACCATCTACTTTGGTCAAGATTTTCCTATCAGTGCGGTGATACTGTCCCCATCCTGCGGTAATTTGTAATGCTTTAGCTGTACAATTAACACAAAATGTCATTCCTAGAGAGGATGGAAACATAGTTTCTACTGGTGGGACATTAACTTCTGTACTACCATCTTCCACAGTACCTTTACCACTAATAGCTAATTCATCATTATTTCCGGGTAAATAACAATCTACTTCCCGTAAATTATTATCATCATCGTTTGCTATTTCATCAGCAGGAGTTGATTTTTCTATTGTTTCTTCAGTGATGCGACGGTGTTGGGGTGCAAGTAGTCCTACTAAATAGCGATCGCTTACACTCTTTTCATCTAATTCTTCATCTTCACCACCAGCAGGACCGAGTAAATCGTTAATAATTGCTATTTCTAATTCTTCTCGAATTTTATAAGCTGAAGGTATATTTGATGATAAAATAGGTTGTTGTTTTTCGGTTTTGGTATGGGTTTTGATATAATTATTAATATCCGCAGCAATATGATCACTAATTTCTCCATCTATTCCTAACCAATCAGCATCTTCTACTGAATCAATTCCTTCTAAAAGCATTGCTAATTGTGGTTCTGGTGCAGAGATTACACTACTCCAATCTAAGGTAATTTGATGTTGATGGAGTTTTTGATTTATCTCTACTAAATTAAGTTCACCGGGGAGAATTGCAGGAAGTTGGATAATCATATATTGGGGAATTGGGTATTTATTAAGATGTTAAAATTAGGGAGTTAGCATATTTTTTAACATAATCAAATTATACATCATATTGGTGAAGTATTAGTAATAGTATAACTTATAACAAAAATTTAAGCTAGATTACAATTATTAAAGTTTACTTAAAAAATGTCAGAATCAGGATTTCCAGGATTTAAGGATATGCAGGATGTGGTTTTTAGTTTGGTTGTGTAGTGTTTTTGATTTTTTTTGTCAGAAATGGCTAACGCCACGCTTCGCTATCAGACAATTACGAATTTAAGTTATAATTGAAAATACTATATAAATTCTGTTCAAGCTGTGAGTTTTGACAACGTTTGTAAGCTATTAGCTGAAAAATATCCTCTTGATTTTGCCCGGTGGTTACTACCAGAAGAACCACAAAGCGTCAAAGTTTTGAAAACTGAATTGAGTATTGAACCAATTCGTGCTGATTTTGTCACGTTTCTGAAAAGTGAAAACCGAATTTTACACATCGAATTTCAGACGCTATCAACTTCTCGAAAACCCATTCCTTTGCGAGTCATAGATTATTATATCCGATTAAAAAGGCTATATACCGAATGTACCATTATCCAAGTCGTGATTTTTCTCCAGGAAACAGAAGATAAAAATGCTTTTATCAATGTTTACCAAGATGTAAGTACTACCCACTATTATCAAGTAATTAGAATGTGGGAACAAGACCCTGTTTTATTTCTTAATAATCCCGCACTCTTACCATTAGCACCATTAACCCGCACTAATTCACCTCAAGATTTATTATCGCAGGTTGCTGAAAGTGTTGCTAAAATTGAGGAAATAGAAATCAAGCGGGATATTGTAGCCTGTACTGAGATCTTAGCAGGTTTACGGTTTGAGAAAAAGCTGATTAGTCAATTACTTAGGGAGGACATTATGCGAGAATCAGTAATTTATCAAGATATTTTGCAAAAAGGCGAAGAAAAGGGTAGAAAGGAAGGTGAGAAACGGGGTGAACAACGAGGTAGAGAATTAGGTGAACAACGGACAATTATCCGTCAACTTACTCGCAGGTTTGGAGAATTAGATTCATCATTGGTTGATAGAATCAAAACTTTGAATATTGAAAATTTGGATAATTTAGCAGATGCTTTATTAGACTTTTCTAATATCAATGATTTGGTAAATTGGTTAAATGACAATCAACATGAAGGTCAAAATTAATCAACACTAACAACTGTAATTTTATGAAAGTCCGTTAAACCGGACTTTCTCTATAAGACGAGGATATTATGCGAGAATCAGTAATTTATCAAGATATTTTCCAAAAAGGTGAGAAACAAGGTGACAAACGAGGTGAAGAACGGACAATTATCCGTCAACTTACTCGCAGGTTTGGAGAATTAGATTCATCATTGGTTGATAAAATAAAAACTCTGAATATTGAAAAGTTGGATAATTTAGCAGACGCTTTATTAGACTTTTCTAATATCAATGATTTGGTAAATTGGTTAAATGATAATTAGTTAGGGAATTGCGTAATAATAATTTTATTTTGTCAGAATCATGATAACCAGGATTTGAGGATTTACAGGATGTTGTTTGATGTTTGGTTGTGTAGTGTTTTTGATTTTCTTGTCAGAATCAGGATGTCCAGGATTTAAGGATTTACAGGATGTGGTTTGATGTTTGTTTGTGAATATTTGAGATTATAATAAAATTAAGTTACCCTAGTAGTCAATCAATAATAGCAAATAAATTATCAAATCATTTATTCATTATATATCATCCTCAAATCTGTATTTCTCATAGACAATAAAACACTTACATCCCACATTCCGCACCCCAAAATATTACAGAGGGAAATTACGGAGATGAAAATCGAAGGGAGCATCAAAACAAACAGACAAAGTGAAAAAAGGCATTTGAGAAACAGTAAATCACCAAAAATGTCATCAAAATCTATTCT
>NZ_JAQMSE010000015.1:0-18515 GCF_028330045.1 Aphanizomenon sp. CS-733/32 | reverse complement strand
TACTACACAAACAAAGTCCACCTGCGTGGACTAACGAAAAATCAAGGCTTTTGAACCCACGAAGGTGGGTTTCGTCTGTGTAGCTGCGACTTCTAGTCGCCCTTGCAAGTAATAAATTAGACTTTCCAAACAACCTCTAACGGTAAGGTAATAAAAGCGATATTTGATCAAAACAAACAACGTCACGAATTATGCAAAAATGGTTATCAATTATCGGTATCGGTGAAGATGGTTTAGCAGGGTTAAGTCCCTTAGCTCTTTCCTGTTTGGAAAAGGCTAAAATTATCTTTGGTGGGGAACGTCATCTTTCCATGATACCCCATGACGACAATCGGGAAAAAATTTCCTGGAAATCACCCTTTTCAACTTCCATAACCGACATTATCAATTATCGTGGTGAAGCGGTTTGTATTTTAGCTAGTGGCGACCCTCTATGTTATGGTGTGGGTGCAACTATTATTAAAGATATTCCTATTTCGGAAATTACTATTATTCCTGCACCCTCGGCTTTTAGTCTGGCTTGTTCTCGATTAGGATGGTCATTAACAGAAGTGGAAACTTTAAGTTTATGTGGTCGTCCGGTTTCTTTACTGCAATCTTATATTTATCCTGGGGCAAAATTATTAATTTTAAGTGAGGGAAAAAATACTCCCGCTCATGTAGCAGAAATTTTAATAAATCGCGGTTATGGTAATAGTCAGATTACTGTTTTAGAAAAAATGGGTAATATTAATGAAAATATTATAACAGATATCGCTAGTAATTGGCAAGAAAAAAATATCGCTCCTTTAAATACTATTGGAGTGGAATGTATTGCTGATAAAGAAATTGTTGGTTTATCGAGATTTCCTGGTTTACCTGATAGTGCTTTTCATCATGATGGACAATTGACAAAAAGGGAAGTTCGGGCGGTGACATTATCGAGTTTAGCACCTTTACCGGGGGAGTTGCTGTGGGATGTGGGGGCTGGTTGTGGTTCTATTTCCATAGAGTGGATGCGGAGTGATAGAAGATGTCGAGCGATCGCTATTGAACAAAATTCCACTAGACTCAATTATATAGCTGACAATGCCGCTGCTTTGGGAACACCGAATTTACAAATTATTGCCGGGAAAGCTTTAGAAGTTATCCTCAATTTACCAGCACCAAACGCGATTTTTATTGGTGGTGGGGTGACAGCACCGGAAATATTAGAAACTTGCTGGGATGGTTTACTTTCGGGGGGGAGAATAGTAGTTAATGTTGTCACTTTAGAAGGTGAACAAAGATTATATCAATGGTATGAAAAAGTGGGCGGAAACTTTACCCGCATTGCTATTCAACGCGCAGAACCCATTGGTAAATTTCTGGGTTGGAAATCAATGTCCCCTGTAACTCAATGGGTAGGAATCAAAAATTGATAATTAAAGATTTGGAGATTTAGACACAATGATTTTCTTGGCGAAAATAATCTTCTGGATAACTTTCATATAATCTACTCAAATTAATAGAATAGCTAAGTAGGTTGGCGTTGAAAATTGTCGTTATGGCAAGGCAAAAGGCAAGGGTGAATAGGGTTTGGGCGATTTTACTTCTCTTTACACAGTTTGGTTTTCTTGTGTTCACCTACTTAATTTCTTTATTTCCTGCTTGTGGTATTCTTAAAACTAAAGTATATTGATACATCATGAAAACACTATTATTAATTATGAATTTTGTATGACGAGAGAAGCCCATGACCAATTTGCAAAAGAATATCTAGAGGAATTATTAAAACCTTTAGGTCAAGTAGATATTGGTAAAGACGTAAAAAGCGAAGTTAGAGAAATAGATATTTGGTTTGTTCCCAATCAATCAAAACCTGTAACTTCCGATTTAGGATTATTAGCAAAAATGGCAGTTACAAGCTGTCTATTTGAACCTTTTCGTAATCCTCCCAACGAAATGACAATTAGAAGTTGTATGTCAAAATTATACAGCCTTCATGAAGAATTGTTTCGACAAGCAAAAAGAGAAGATCGTCGGCTTATGGAAAACGAGTTCCCTGTTTTATGGATTTTAACACCAACTTGCTCAAAAAATAAATTAGATGGATTTAGAGCTACACTCAAAGATGATTGGGAAACAGGAGTTTATTTTCTAGGAGAATCGCAGAAAACCGCTATTGTAGCAATTAACCAATTACCCAAGAATCAGGATACACTATGGTTAAGGGTGTTAGGTAATGGGGAAACCCAAAAACAAGCAGTACAAGAACTAATCACAGTTTCCACAGAAAACCAGCGTAATTATCTACTGGAAATTTTAGCGTCTTGGCGTAAAAATATAGAGATTAACACTAATATCAACGATGAAGATAGGGAGTTGATTATGACTTTATCACCAGCATATCTCAAACAACGCGAGGAATGGCGTGAAGAAGGACTGCAAATGGGTAGACAAGAAGGATTACAAACGGGACTACAAACAGGAAGACAAGAAGAATTACGGTTAATAGTAGGAAGTTTACTAACAGCACGGTTTGGTAATTTAGATGAGCAATTATTAGCTGTTGTGACTCCTATTATGGAACTTTCTCTCACAGAAAGAACTGATTTATTTCTCAACTTATCTCAGTTGTCCCGTGAGGAATTATTAGCTAAATTCCCCATTAATTAACCCATTTTCGTCGGTTGTTTACATCCTTCAGATCCCCGACTTCTTAGAGAAGTCGGGGATCTTTTTTGATTTTGCTAAATCCATCGGTCAGCTTCAGTTTTAACAAGTTTTAGCTTTGAACCTGAATTTATTTCAAGATTCAAAGAGATTTTGCTCATGCTGTAGGTATGAGTCAAAGCTGGGTCAGGGATATTGAGACTAAGGGTAAAGATGCACCTATTCCTGAAAAGTATACTGCTATAATTAAAGAGATTTTAAATTTTAGATAAACTGTTGAAAATAATAAGGTAAGAGCAATGGCGTATAGTGATTTTAGCTTAACTAAGTTTAAGAAAATTTTTAACATTACAATTGATGAAGAAGCTGATTTATTTGCGACTGTAGAACCTATAGAACTCAGTGAAAAATTAACCAGCACTTTGGAAGAAACTACAGAACTCGCATTAGCAATAAATACGGAAAAAGCCCGCTCAGAAATGATTATTGCGCCAATTTTATTAGAAGTTAGGCGTAAAGCTAATTATCAAATTAGTTTATTTTCTGGTACGGATTTTAATGTTGATGTTGAGAGAGGTTTAAATGGTTATTGTGATTTTGTTATCAGTCGTTCTAGGGAACAATTAACAATTAATGCTCCTGTACTAATTATTGTAGAAGCTAAAAATGAGAATATTAAAGGTGGTTTGGGTCAATGTGCAGCAGCAATGTTAGCAGCACAATTGTTTAATGAACAGGAAGGTAATGAAATTAAAACTATTTATGGGGCTGTGACAACAGGAGATATATGGAAGTTCTTGAAGTTGGAAGGAACAGAGATATGTATTGATTTGAATAATTATTATATTAAGGAGTTGAACAAGATTTTAGGTATTTTGTGTCAAGGGGTTGAGGGTTGAGGGTTGAAAATTAATCTCCTCCGGTGCTGCACTCCACGCCCTAAAATAATGGGGATGTTTTCTAGTAGGATAGAAACAATAATTATACTGAGGTCAAAAAATATGGCTCAAAGTCCATCAGAAAGAATTGTCAGACGTGGAAGAATGCTTCCTGAAATAGAAAAACAAAAAGCTTAAGATAAAGCTATAAGACAGGCATTTTATGAGCGTTGCTTTTTTATAAAACCTTAAAATACAAAAGAATTGGCAAAACAGACACAAACATTAGCAAAATATGAAGATATATCTGTAATGCTGGCCGCCTAAAAATATCTTTATCGCTATTAAATGGCTTGGGTATACTCTTATCAAGTTCCTCTAATTGCGGTGCAATAAGATTAAGCGCAGCGTGCGCTCGCTTTTGGTGCATTTTGAGTCATAGTTTTTTACTCCCAAAATTAAGCTAATTTCACTCATTGCAAATGAAGAATCACTTTACTATTAATTTTGCGCTAAAACAATCTTTACATTCCCATTAGTGATAAACATCTTACTTATTGATAATAATACAGCCCAAAAACACTAATATTACGTTCAGAAATAATAATTACTCACCCTTATTGAGAATAAAAAGGGATAATTTTCGACTACTCATTATCTCCCCCTCAAGGAACTATCACCAACACCAAATTGAAAGGCGATCGCTTTATCAAGCCCCTGCGTAACGATATGGGCAGTTTATTTGTTCTAGATGACCCCAAAATCTCCAAAAGCAGGATAAGCCTCTGTATTCGCCTCAAAAACGGGCTGACAGTAGACAAACAAGGGGTTTAGCAATGCTAAACCCTCGTTACTGTTAAAATTAAAGCATCTTCTGAGCCTTTAATAAATCTCCTGGCAAAAAAGCCCCATTTTCCGTAATAATGGCGGTAATTAAATCCGCAGGTGTGACATCAAAAGCCGGGTTATAAAATTCCACACCTGGAGGAGTGAGGATAGTTTCACCTATTTGATAGATTTCCCCTGGGTGACGTTCTTCAATGGGAATTTGACTACCATCAGTTAATTGAAAATCTACTGTAGATAAAGGTGCAGCCACAAAGAAAGGAATATTATGAGCTTTGGCCACAATCGCTAAACTATACGTTCCGATTTTATTGGCAGCGTCACCATTAGCAGCTATTCTATCAGCGCCCACAACTACAGCATCAATTAAACCTTGTTTCATGCAGTGGGCAGCCATATTGTCGGTAATTACTGTCACCGGAATCCCTTCCTGGACACATTCCCAAGCGGTGAGTTTTGCACCTTGTAACCGAGGACGAGTTTCGTCTGCATATACTCTAGCTAACCGTCCTTCTTTCCACGCAGAACGGACTACACCCAATGCTGTACCATAACCAGCGGTGGCTAATGCCCCAGCGTTGCAATGTGTGAGTATAATTAGTTGGTCTGGAGTTTGCGGTAATGCTGCTAAACCATGATCACCGATCGCTTGACAAGTTTGCAAATCTTCGGCATTGATCTTTTGGGCGGTTTCTAAAAGAACTTGTTTAATTTCTGCAACTGTTCCCACAGTTTCATAGGCTGTTTGCATCATTCTGCCAATTGCCCAAAACAAATTTACCGCAGTGGGACGGGTAGAACGCAACAAGTTAGCGACTGTTTCCAGTTTAGTCAAAAATTCTTGGGTATCGCTGGTTTCAATTTCCCTTGCACCCAAATACATTCCATAAGCTGCCGCAACTCCAATCGCCGGCGCACCCCTAACAATCATAGTGGTAATGGCTTGTGCCATATCTTCACTGCGGTGAATCTCCACCACTGTATATTCATTAGGTAAGCGAGTTTGATCAATGAGTGATACTGAATTATTGCGCCAAATAACGGGATAAACCATATTGTTGATTGTCAGTTGTTGGTTGTCAGTTGATGACGGGGGCTTTTTAAATATGGTAAGTCTCAATCATTATTAAACATTAAACAAATTTACTGCTGACTGGGCGCAGTCCCATATTTTTGGCGTGGTGTGGTGTAAGTGCGAACTGCTTGCAGCAGCGCTTCGCTATCGCTAATTTTATTTACTGGTAATAAGCATTAAAAAACAACACCCTAGATTTATCAGTATTAGATTGCGTATAAGCCTCATCTGGGTTGCCCCATCCAATTTCTAAACCAACTGGGTAAAGACAACCATCTTGGGCATAGGGTGTATCAGACATATCATCAGTTTCCACCCACTCACAACGCGCTGCTAGTGTCAAAATTTCACTAGAAGTAATAGGTCTACCTTCATTGCTGCTCGCTTGTACTAACTTTAGTCCATTGGTTTGAGTTAGCCATTGCTGCACGGTTTCAATACTGGTTGCTACTTTCATCGTCGTAATACTCCTTTCTACATTGTTCTAGTAACCCTTTTTCAGTTTCTCCCAAGTGAGTTTCCCAACCTTGCTGGTAGATATGCTCAATGTCTTGCTCACTAGGACATTTACCCCGTCTTAAAGCTTTTCGCGCTCTGAGAAAAGCTTCTGTATATTCTGGTCTAGTCATTTACTAAGGTTGGCGATCATTAGTTTATTTAGACATTTCACTTAGAACTGATTGTTTTCCCTGTATCCAAATGGTAATCATTTCCTCCATCGCTTGGCTTTGATCCATTTCTGTAGCTGCACAAATAGTCTTGAACTTTAAAGCGATTTCTTTAGGGATATAAGCAGAAATTAACTTGTAGTTTGGATCTCCCCTTTTGCCTCTAATATTTTCCGTCATAAACATTAATCATGTTAGTTCTATATCCTATGTTGACATGATTTATAACAAAAATATAAATCTTTGCCAACAAATGTTCATGTACATCTGCTATCATAGCAGTATGGACTCTAATCGGTCAAGTATCACTCACTTATCACTATCTGATTCATTCACAAATTAACCGTAATCCCTACGCCCCTATTTCCTGATATTTTCCTGAAATTAAGTTAAAAAAGAAAGATGAAAACTACCAAAAAAATCAACAATTGGCTGGAAACCCATGCTGCTGCACCTGCTTATGGCGGTTGGGTGTTGGTGGGAATCGCTCTATGTTACTTGGGTGCAGGGATTAATACAATGGCTGGCTGGCTGTATGTAATTAGTGGAGTCAGTTTTGCGCTTTTGGGGGTGTCGGCTTTTGTTGCGCCGCGATCGCTCACAGGTATAATTGTCAAACGTCGTCCTATTGCACCAGTAACCGCCGGTGATGAACTGAAAATTGACATAGAAATTCAAAATCAGACAAAAAAATCTGGCAGTTTATTACAAATTAGAGACATTCTCCCATTTATTCTTGGTCAACCAGTCCAGCAAAATATTGAAGCTATTCCACCACAAGAAACTTATCACTGGACATATTATCACCCTACCCAACAACGAGGCGTTTACCGCTGGCACACAGTAGAATTAGTCACAGGTGCGCCCTGGGGTTTATTTTCCTGTCGTCGTCCTCGTCAGTGTGAAGCTAGGGCAATTGTTTATCCCACCGTTTTACCCCTGACTACCTGCCCCTTAATTGATGAAATCGGACAAGATGATAGCCAAAGAGGAGATCCCCGTGGTAAACCTTTACATCTGGCAACAACGGGATTAGTGCGATCGCTGCGTCCCTATCGCATCGGTGATCCTACCCGGTTGATTCATTGGCGGACAAGCGCTCGCTATGGAGAATTGCGAGTCCGAGAATTAGAAGTAATCACCGGCGGACAAGAAATTATTATCGCCATAGATAGTTCCTTTATGTGGCAACAAGAATTATTTGAACAATCCGTCATTGCCGCCGCTTCCCTGTATTTTTACGCCCAAAAACAAAAACTGCAAGTGCAACTATGGACATCAGGCACAGGTTTAACAACGGGCAATATCTCCGTTCTGGAAACCCTAGCAGCCACCAACCCCATTGAAAAAAACAGCTTACCACCAGATCACTGTCCCCTCATTTGGCTAACCCAAAACTGTTTCACCACATCTTCCTTACCTGCGGGTAGTCGTTGGCTACTCTGGCAAAATCCAGATTCAGCCGCAGAAATCGTCATTAATCGGGAATATCCCGGCATCATCGTCCAAAACGACCAAGAACTCCAACCCCAACTCCAAAAAGCCCTCAGTTTATTTGGAAGCGATTTCTCACACTGAGCCTGATGTACAATGCAAAGAAACATAGAAATTTATAAACAGCACAACCAATGGTTACATCAGAAGTAAATTCAAAATCCAGCGATAAAAGCCTAGAAGCAATGCGGCATTTTTCCGAACAATACGCCAAACGGACGGGAACATTCTTCTGTTCTGAACCTTCCGTCACCGCAGTTGTCATTGAAGGATTAGCCAAGCATAAAGACGAACTCGGTGCGCCCTTGTGTCCTTGTCGTCACTACGAAGATAAAGAAGCCGAAGTTAACGCCGCTTTTTGGAACTGTCCCTGCGTACCCATGCGTGAACGCAAAGAATGTCACTGTATGCTATTCCTCACACCTGAAAATGAATTTTCTGGGGACAAACAAGAAATTTCTCTTGATGCTATTAAAGAAGTTCGGGATAGTATGGGATGAACGAAATCATGCCGGAAGAGTTTTGGCAAGGTGTAGAACAGTTCAATGCTGGACAGTTCTATGCTTGTCATGACATCCTTGAAGCACTCTGGATCGATAGTATCGAACCAGATAAAACTTTTTATCAAGGTATTCTCCAAATTGCTGTAGGACTGTATCATCTGGGTAATCATAACCAACGGGGCGCAATGATTCTTTTAGGCGAAGGTAGTAATCGTCTTCGGCGTTATCTACCTACCTACGGCGGTATTAATGTGGAAGAATTACTCACTCAAAGTGTGAATTTGTTAACAACATTACAACAGGAAAGCCTAGAAAAAATTGCCGATAGCGAATTAGCTCAAAATCAAGTTAGGCTTTTACCGATTATTTCCCTGTCTAAACTATGATTTGTGGGATTTTGATGATTTTTCTGATGATTGTCTAAACTATGATTTATGAGATTTTGATGATTTTTCTGATGGATTTTATGAATCTTTTGTTGGTGTATCAGATTCGGTAACAATTAATAAATTTTTGCCAGTTGTGATCAAAGATTTTCAACGCGAAACTAAAGTTAAAAAAAATCGTCCGTTTTGGCTATAGGACTGATATTTTATTGCCCTATTTTCTCTTCCCCGTTCCCTATTCCCTAAGTTCTATGATACCTGGTTATCAATTACTAAAATCACGGATACGCCGCTTAGGATTAGCCTTAGCACTGCCAATTTCCCTTGTAGGTGTGGGAGTATTGCCCAGCCAATTGCAATCCGCCACAGCCCAATCTGGGGGAAATCGTCCCCTGACTATTCGCTCTGATACCCAAGAATATGACGCGAAAACTCAAGTAATTACTGCTCGTGGTAATGTGCAAATGGTCTACCCGGCTCGGCAAATTCAAGCCACATCTGCTCAAGCTCAATACTTTAGTAAAGAAAAACGGATTGATTTCAGTGGTAATGTTTATATTTTACAACAGGGTAGCAATAGCATTCGTGCCGAAAAAGTCACCTATTTAATTGACGAAGGCAGATTCATCGCCTTACCCCAATCTAACCGTCAGGTAGAATCTATATATATGATAGAAGATTCTAATACTGGTAAACAAACTACGAAACCAGCCCCAAAAACTCCAGCCTTAAAGCGTTCTAATTAGCAATCCCATAGTGAAAATTGTTTTAGAGAATATTCACAAATCCTACGGTAAACGATTAATTGTGAATCGTGTTAGCCTTTCCGTTAGCCAGGGGGAAGTTGTCGGTTTACTAGGTCCCAATGGTGCGGGGAAAACCACAACATTTTATATTGCCACAGGTTTAGAAAAACCGAATCATGGCAAAGTGTGGTTAGATAATTTAGATATTACTAATTTCCCCATGCACAAAAGGGCTAGATTAGGTATTGGCTATTTAGCTCAAGAAGCAAGTGTATTTCGGCAGTTGTCAGTGCAAGAAAATATTCTTCTAGTATTTGAACAAACTCAAGTTCCCAGGAGAGAATGGAGACACAGACTACATACCTTATTACAGGAATTTCGCTTAGAAAAGGTAGCTGATAGTCAAGGGATTCAACTTTCTGGTGGTGAACGACGACGCACAGAATTAGCGAGGGCTTTAGCAGCAGGGAAAGAAGGCCCCAAATTCCTGTTTTTAGATGAACCTTTTGCTGGAGTTGATCCCATTGCTGTGGCTGAGATTCAGGAGATTGTCAGTCAACTGCGCGATCGCGGTATGGGAATTTTAATCACAGATCATAATGTCCGCGAAACCCTAGCCATAACAGATCGTGGTTATATCATGCGTGAAGGACAAATTCTGGCTTTTGGCAACTCTGACGAACTGTATAACAACCCCTTGGTGCGACAATATTATTTAGGTGATAATTTCGCAGTTTAAACTTTGCGCCTTTGTTCCTTTGCATCTACCCTGCGGGATCTCTAAGAGAGATTGCACAAAACATAATCATGATATCTAAACAAATTAAACCCTGCTCCAATTTAATTTCCATATTTTCATTTTCTATCATGGATCGCTATTTAGCGATGCAATTAATTTCCCCATTTTTATTTGGTGTTGGTGCATTTACTTCTGTAGTTTTAGCAATTGATAGTTTATTTGAGTTACTGCGAAAGGTTGTAGAATCCGGGCTACCTCTCAATATCGCCCTAGAGATTTTCCTCTTAAAGCTACCTTATGTCATGGTGTACTCTTTCCCCATGTCCACTTTGTTAGCTACTTTAATGACCTATAGTCGCCTTTCTAGTGAAAGTGAATTAATCGCTTTGCGTGGGTGTGGTGTGAGTGTTTATCGCATGGTTTTAACGGCTGTAGTGTTAAGTTTTGCTGTCACGCTCATCACTTATTTATTTAATGAGCAAATTGCCCCCGCCGCCAATTACAAAGCCACTATCACCCTAGCACAAGCTCTCAAATCAGATCAACCTTCCTTTAAACAACAGAATATTTATTATCCTGAATATCGAGAATCCAAAGAAGCAGATGGTACTCAAAAAAAGATCCTTTCTCGATTATTTTATGCCGACCAATTTGACGGTAAGCAAATGAACGGTTTAACAATTATAGATCGTTCCCGAGGCGGAGTTGATCAAATTGTTGTTTCCGAATCAGCTAAATGGAACACCCAAAAACAAGTTTGGGATTTTTACAATGGGACTATCTATTTAGTAGCGACAGATCGCTCATATCGGAATATTTTACGCTTTGAACATCAGCAATTACAACTTCCCCGCACGCCTTTAACCTTAGCCGAAAGTAGTCGAGACTATGGCGAAATGAATATTTCTCAAGCTCTAGAACAATTAGAAATAGAACGTTTAGGTGGGAACGATCAAAAAATTCGCAAACTGCAAGTACGAATCCAACAAAAAATCGCCTTTCCCTTTATTTGCGTTATTTTTGGCTTAGTTGGTTCAGTTATGGGTAGCATCCCTCAACGCACTGGACGTGGCACAAGTTTTGGTATTAGCGTAATTGTAATCTTTAGTTACTATTTGTTATTATCCGTTTCTGGGGCGTTAGCACAAGCTGGTATCCTTTCGCCCTTAATTGGCGCTTGGTTGCCTAATTTATTTGGATTAGTAACGGGTTTATTTTTATTAATACGAGTAGCTCAAAGATAATGTCAATTGATAAGTCGGGTATCTAGGTACTAATTTTTTTTAGTAATAATCTCATCAACAAAAAGCTATATATTATTGAATATCTAGCAAATTTTTGATATGAGTAAAATTCGCACTGTCATTATTGAAGATCATGAACTCACTCGCTTCTATATTTGCAAAGCATTACAACAAAAAGACGAAATTGAAGTAGTTGGAGAAGCTGGTAATGCCCGTCATGGTCTAAGAATGTTAAAGAAGCTACAGCCAGATGTTGCAATTGTGGATATAGGTTTACCAGATCAAAATGGGATTGAACTAACCAAGAGGATTAAAGCGATCGCTAATCATCATCAATTATCAAAGACGAAGGTATTAATATTAACATCATCTGACAATCAAGAATCTGTACTTGGAGCCTTTAGTGCTGGTGCAGATTCTTACTGCATGAAAGATATTCAGTTTGATAATTTACTCAAAGCTATACGGGTAACTGCTGAGGGAAATCCTTGGATTGATCCGATGATTGCTCGGATTATTTTAGAAAAGACACAGCAGAAACCAGATTCTGTCAAATCCGTCAAATCCTATGATCATCAACAACCTGTTGAAGTCGGTATTCTCTCGGATAGAGAATTAGAAGTGATAGAATTGATTGCTAAAGGTTGTAGTAATGGGGAGATAGCCAAGAAACTTTATATTGCAACTGGAACCGTAAAAACCCACGTTGGCAATATTATGAGAAAACTATCTGCTAATGACCGTACCGAAGCAGCAATGATTGCTCTCCGTTCTGGATTGGTTACATAAATTGGGTTTAGTCACCGAGTCAGGAGGAAATATCGGACTCCTATTTGATTTTTGATAGCTTGCGTGGCGTAGCCATACAAAACTCGGTACACCTTCATATTCTCAAATCCTCTTGCCTCTTGCATGATTGCCTCTTACCTTCCTACGCAGGAAAATTCACAGAATCAAATCGGGGTCCTATATAGGATTCAAGTATGTGAAAATTTGGGTCGGATTATGACTGAAAAAAAGTTAAACAAGCTCAAGCTCATGGTAGTAGATGACGAGGTAGATAACTTAGATTTACTCTATCGCACATTTTGGAAAGATTTTAAAGTTTATAAAGCTAATAGTGCCACTGAAGCCTTAGCTATCTTAGAAAAAGAAGGTGAAATGGCTGTAATTATCTCCGACCAAAGAATGTCTGAAATGAACGGTAGCGAACTATTAAGTCTGACAGTAGAGCGGTTTCCTGATACAATTCGGATTTTGCTCACAGGTTTTACAGATGTAGAAGATTTAGTAGATGCAATTAACTCAGGTCGAGTATTTAAATACATCACAAAACCTTGGAATCCCAGCCAACTCCAAACATTAGTCAATCAAGCTAGTGATACCTATCGCTTAGTTAAAAGACGAGTAGCAGAATTATCCCGTGCTTTGCGAAGGGAATCTTTATTTAATGCTGTGACAACAGCAATTAGAGAATCTTTAGACTATGATAATATGCTGCGAAAAATTGTTGTCACGATTGGAGAAACATTTGCAGCTCATTATTGTTTACTCAAACCTATCGAAGATGATTTACTAACCAAAAAGCAATTTTCCTATCAAAGTTCTCAATCTGGAATCTGTGATTTACTTCCAGACCTTAGTGATTTAATCAGCGAAGTTTTTCAAAGTCATCATTATCAAATAAAAGACGATATCTACAAAAATATCCCTTGTCAAAATCTAGTTGTTCCCCTTATTTATAAACAACATTTACTAGCTATTATTGCTATTTGTAAATTGGGAAGTGATCACATTTGGCATCAAGAAGATATTCAACTGATTACAGGTGTAGCAGAACAATCATCCTTAGCCATTTCCCAAGCAAAACTCTATCAGAGTTTGCAAGAAAAACAACGACAAATTAACTTAGAGTTGGAAGTAGCCCGCCAAATTCAAAATAACCTGTTGCGGCAAACTTTACCAGAAATGGCCGGCGTAAAAGTCCAAGCTTGTTGCTATCCAGCACGAGAGGTAGGAGGTGATTTTTTTGAAGTGTTTGTTCATCCTAATGGTGATTTGTGGTTAGCGGTTGGTGATGTTTCTGGTAAAGGTGTGCCGGCAGCTTTATTTATGGCTAGTACGATTTCGCTGCTGCGGCGGGAACTCTGTCAAGAAGTTCCAGTAGAGCCAAATGTCATCATGCAGAATCTAAATTCTGCCTTGAGAGACGAATTAATGAGTAGCAATTATTTTATCACAATGGTTTTAGCTCGTTATCACCCAACTACAAAAGAACTAGTCTATGCTAATTCTGGGCATATTTATCCTTTTGTCTGGTCAAAGCCAGCAACTTTGAATGATTCTCCTCATTATCTGAAAGTTCGCAGTATTCCTTTAGGAATACTACCTAAATGGCAGGCTGAATCCGGCCGTTTGATGCTTTCTTCTGGAGACACATTACTCCTGGCTAGTGATGGTATCACAGAAGCAACTGTCTGGGAAACCTTAGATAGTTCAAGAACAACTCATCGTTCTATGCTTAACCAAGAAGGTCTATGGCAACTTATAAAAAAACAGTCTCAACCCCTTAATCTTGATAATCTATTAGCCTTTATTCCAACCAACAACGATGTTCAAGAGGATGATCAAACTATACTGTCTTTGGAGATTTTATAGGTTATGAAAAGTGAACTTCATGTTCCCAGTGACCTAAGTTTTATTAATATTGTAGAACAATGGTTATGCGGATGCTTACAATTGCAATTAGGGGAGTCTGTTGATTGGATAAAACAATCAAGTCGCTTACGCTTGGTTTTAGTAGAAGCATATTCTAATGCTGTGCGTCATGCCCATAAAAACAAACCTGGCTTGACAATTTTACTGCGGTTAGAACTGAAAGACCGAGATTTATCTATAGAGATTTGGGATTATGGTGAAGGTTTTGATTTATCTACTTACTTTTCTCCCAACCCCACAGAAAAGCAAGAAGGTGGTTATGGTTGGTTAATTATGAATCGGTTAATGGATAAGGTGGAGTATCAATTACAGGTGAATGGTGCTAATTGTCTGAAACTAGAAACTACTCTCCCCGAACTATTTCTGTAAGTTGTCAGTTGTCAGTTGTCCGTTGTCATTGGGAAAATTCTTTCTCCCCAACTCCCCCAACTCCCCCCTGTTCCCTGTTCCCTGCTATAACTATAAAAAATCACGCAAAAACGTCTGATTTATGGCTAATTATGGAGGAATCAACACTGTGACAAATGACCCAGGGTTGTATATTTTGCTCGTCAGCGTTCATGGTTTAATTCGTGGTAACAATCTAGAGTTAGGGAAAGATGCTGACACTGGTGGACAAACCAAATACGCGGTAGAACTGGCTTGCACATTAGCTAAAAATCCCCAAGTTGCAAGGGTTGATTTGGTAACCCGGTTGGTAAATGATCCCAAAGTTAGCCCTGATTATGCTCAACCAGTCGAAATTCTCGCAGATAAAGCCCAAATTATTCGCATCGCCTGTGGTCCCAAACGCTACCTCCGCAAAGAAGTTCTTTGGCCACATTTAGATACATTTGCCGATGAATTACTCAAGCACATTCGTAAAGTTGGCAAAATTCCTCACGTTATTCATACACATTATGCTGATGCTGGATACGTAGGTTCTAGGGTTGCGGGTTGGTTAGGTATACCTCTAGTTCATACAGGTCACTCTCTGGGACGCATCAAACAACAAAGATTATTAGAACATGGGACTAAACAGAAAACTATTGAAGAAAATTTTCATATTAGTACAAGAATAGAAGCAGAAGAAATCACTCTGGGAAGTGCAGCTTTAGTTATAGCCAGCACTCATCAAGAAGTTGAAGAGCAGTATAGCGTTTACGATCACTATCAACCCGAACGGATGGTAGTCATCCCTCCAGGTGTCACCTTAGAGCGTTTTTATCCAGCCGCAGATAATTGGCAAAATCCGCCTATTCAACAGGAATTAGAGAAATTTCTCAAAGACATACAAAAGCCTATGATTATGGCGATTTCTCGCCCAGCTATCCGTAAAAATGTTAGTAGTTTAATTAAAGCTTATGGGGAAGATCCTGAACTGCGTCAATTAGCTAACCTGGTGCTAATTTTAGGCAAAAGAGACGATATTTTGGCGATGGAATCGGGTCCGCGTCAAGTATTTTTAGAGATATTGCAATTAATAGACCGCTATGATCTTTATGGTCATGTTGCTTATCCTAAACATCATCATGCAGATGATGTACCAGATTTATATCGGTTAACGGCGAAAACCCAAGGAGTATTTATCAACCCAGCTTTAACAGAGCCATTTGGACTGACATTAATTGAAGCGAGCGCCTGTGGTGTACCGATCATTGCTACTGCTGATGGTGGTCCAAGAGATATTCTGGCTGCTTGTGAAAATGGATTATTAATTGATCCTTTGAATATTCAAGATATCCAAACTGCTTTGCGAACATCGCTCACCAATCCAGAACAATGGCAACAATGGTCAAAAAATGGCATGATCAATGTTGGTCAACATTTTTCTTGGGATAGTCACGTAAAGCATTATTTAGAACAAGTTCAGCAATTATTGCCCCAAAAACGCATTCAATCTCTGTTAAGTCCCCTGGTTAAATCCCCCGCAGATGAACATCCCGATTGGAATATATCAGAGACTAATCACTTACCAACGGCTGATCGGTTTTTGGTCTGTGAAATTGATAATACTCTATTAGGTGATGGGGAAGCTTTAGCAAAGTTAATTGAGAGGATTCGTGATCAGGGGAATACAACTGGAGTCGGTATTGCTACAGGTCGCAGTCTGAAAAGTACCTTAAGTATGTTGGAGGAATGGCGTTTTCCCATGCCAGATTTGCTGATTACATCGGCAGGAAGTGAGATTTACTACGGTCCGCAGATAGTCACAGATACAAGTTGGAAAAGACATATTTGTTACCATTGGCAACGGTCAGAAATTCGCAAAGTCATGCAGGATATTCCTGGGGTAGAATTGCAATCTGCCGATGCTCAAGGCAAGTTTAAGGTGAGCTATTTTGTGGATGAGACGAAATCACCAAATGTCCGCGAAATTATCCGCCGTCTGCGTCAAAATCGTCTTCATGTGAAGGGATTTTATAGCCATAATATGTACCTTGATTTATTGCCTATCCGAGCCTCTAAGGGGGATGCTATTCGTTATGTGGCTATAAAATGGGGGTTGCCTGTGCAACGCTTTTTGGTGGCTGGGGCTTCGGGTAATGATGAGTCTATGTTGGCTGGTAATACTTTGGCGGTGGTGGTGGGAAATCACAGTCAGGAATTGGAAAAGCTGCGCGGTTTACCGCAGATTTACTTTGCTGAGGGAAATTACGCTTGGGGAATTTTGGAGGCCTTAGATCATTATGACTTTTTTGGAAACTTATCTCCAACACCATAACTTAGGAGTCAGGAGTCAGGAGGAAGAATTAGAAGGAGATAAGAATAGCCCTAATTATCCAAAATTTATCTGCGTTCGGAAATCCTGAAAATCTGTTTTTTTGGGAAAATAAAATTTCCCGTAGCAATTCACTATAAAATCTAAAATTCAAAACAGAGATTAGCACCCATGGAAAATCTTACTCCTAATTCTAGTTTTAGTGTGACATTGCGCTTACAAATTCCCAATCGGGTGGGGATGTTAGCTTCTGTGACTCAAGCGATCGCTGCCACTGGTGGTAATCTAGGACAAATTGATTTAATTGAACAAAGCCGTCAAGAATCTATCCGTGATCTGACTGTTGATGCGGCGAGTACGGAACACGCGGAAACTATTGTCCAAGCGGTGAAGGGATTAACAGATATTCAGGTAATTGATGTTTATGACCGCACCTTTAATTTGCATCGCGGTGGCAAAATCAGTATTGTGAGTCGGATTCCCCTCAAAAGTGTTTCCGATTTAGCTATGGCTTATACTCCCGGAGTTGGTCGCATTTGTAAGGCGATCGCCCAAAATCCAGAGGAAGTGTATAATCTGACTATCAAACAGAACACGGTGGCGATCGTCACTGATGGTAGTGCAGTCTTAGGTTTAGGCAATTTGGGACCAGCGGCGGCTTTACCCGTGATGGAAGGGAAAGCGATGCTGTTTAAGGAATTTGCGAGACTGGATGCTTTTCCCATCTGTTTAGATACTCAAGATACAGATGAGATTGTCAAAGCTGTGAAAAATATCGCCCCGGTTTTTGGTGGTGTGAATTTGGAAGATATCGCTGCCCCCCGCTGTTTTGAAATTGAAAAAAGACTACGGGCGGAATTAAATATCCCGATTTTCCATGATGACCAACATGGTACAGCGATTGTCACCTTAGCGGCTTTGTTTAATTCTCTGAAACTTGTGCAAAAATCCCTTGCAGACATCCGCATTGTGATTAATGGTGCGGGTGCCGCTGGGGTAGCGATCGCTCGGTTACTCCGCAAAGCTGGTGCAGAAACCATTTTGATGTGTGATTCTAAGGGGATTATTTCCACTAATCGCACCGATTTAACGGCTGAAAAACTGGAATTTGCGGTTAAAGCCCAAGGAACTTTAGCGGGTGCTGTTCAAGGTGCAGATGTCTTCATTGGTGTCAGCGCTCCGGGAGTTTTGACTCCAGAAATGGTACAGGGAATGACAAAGGATGCAATTGTGTTTGCAATGGCTAATCCCATTCCTGAAATTCAACCCGAATTAGCCCCTAAAAACGTTGCTGTGATGGCTACGGGTCGAAGTGACTACCCTAACCAAATCAATAACGTCCTGGCGTTTCCTGGGGTGTTTCGTGGGGCTTTAGATTGTCGGGCTAGGACAATTACTACTAATATGTGTTTGCAAGCTGCCAATGCGATCGCATCTTTAGTTAAACCCTCGGACTTGCATCGGGAACATATTATTCCCTCTGTCTTTGATCAGCGTGTTGCTACTGCTGTGGCTGCTGCTGTCCAACAAGCCGCACGGGAAGAGGGTATTGCTCAAAGTTAGTTAATTTGTGGGATAGGCATCTTGTCTGTCCCTGTGGAAAGGCATTGGAATTGAGATGGGGTGGGATTTTGTACCTTGTTTCCGAACTTGATTAACTGCACGCAAGCGATCGCCTTAACTAATTGAGTATTTAGCAAATATTGCCTCCAATCTCAAAAAGTTTTAGTTTATACTGCCTAAGTGTTTGAAAAGTCTAATTTATTACTTGCAAGGGCGACTAGAAGTCGCAGCTACACAGACGAAACCCACCTTCGTGGGTTCAAAAGCCTTGATTTTTCGTTAGTCCACGCAGGTGGACTTTGTTTGTGTAGTAGCGATTT
>NZ_JAQMSE010000226.1:0-11608 GCF_028330045.1 Aphanizomenon sp. CS-733/32 | reverse complement strand
TATCTGAACCATTGACCGCTAAAGTTATCAAAACTGGTATTAACAATCATAATTATAAACGAGTTATCATCATCTGTAATACCGTTTCTCAGGCGCAGGGATTATATAGAGATTTGCAAGAGTTGAATTATGATGATAACTATAAATTAGCCCATATTTACGGAGCAATTGGTTTTTTTGATCCAAAATTAGGTAAATACGTGATTTGCATCACACACAACCCGGCATATAAACTGGGATATCTAATTGATTAAAGTTTTGCTTGAGGAAATTACTTGAGTCATGTTATAATTATTTTATAATCCGCCGCTATTCCATGAGTAATTACCATATCAGTCTAGAAGGTGACATTTTAAAGGTAGGATTTGGCAGTACCCTGACCACAGGTGATAAAATTGTCTGTGATGCAGCTACCAGATTGAATCAAATGATTGTTTCTGGGGAATTACCGGGGGGTTCGCTGATTAAAATCAACGGTCGGATATCGGTACTGGTGAGTCAAGTTTTGGCTGATAAATTATCTAAATTGTATGATGTCATTGCCCTTTTTGATCCCAAGATTGGCGATAAGGGGCTGGATAGGTACGTAGTCACCATTAGTAAACATCCTGATTATCAAGTCGGGGATATTTTGGATGTGGTGCAGATACAGCAGCAGTCAAGTATTAAATTGGTGGTTTGTGGGTTTGCAAACACGGGAAAGACCTGTTTCCGGGAAGGTCTAAAACAAGCGTTGTTACAGATTCCCAATGCACCAAAATCCTATTTTATCTCTGGTTGTCCAGATGGGGATGGTTCTTGGTATGGGGAAACGGCACGACGGGACGCAGATTTAGCCCAGAGGTTAAAAACACAGTACAAGGCGGGTTTTACCCCGGAATTTGGACAACTGAAGGCACAGCAAGTCAGGGGTATCAATACACCAATACTTGTGTTTGATGTGGGGGGTAAAATTTCTGATGCTAACCGTTTGATTATGGGGGAAGCGACTCATGGGGTGATTTTGGTCAAGGATGAAACTGAGGTTGCACCTTGGGAAGATTTGTGTGTGTCGCTGGGTTTGTCGGTGGTGGCGATTATTTATAGTGATTATGACGGTGTGGAAGATGTGATTTCCCAGGAAACGCCGATTTTGAGGGGTAGTGTGCATTGCTTGAAACGTGGGGAGGATGTTTCTGTGCGTCCGATGATTCGGGCTTTGGCTGAGGTTTTGGTGGGGTTAGTTTCAGGAGAATCTAAAAATGGATAAGATGAATTCTGTTAGTATTGCGATCGCTTGGTGTTTAGCTTGGGGTAATGAACATCAACCGCAGTTTGATATTTCTGTTTTACAACAAATGCGGGAGGCTTTGAAGAATGGGGGAGAAGTACCAGAAGCGGTTAAGGAAATTGTTGATCAGGTTAGAGAATTTCAAAGTATTCCAGATGATTATTTTCCGCAAACTCTGGATGATTTAAAAAATAAGTATCCTAAATTATGGAATCAAACCACCAAAATAGGTTTAGTTTATGGTGGTGTGACTAAGGTTAAACAGTATGTTTTTGAATCATCAAAAATTCAAGAAATTCGTGGTGCATCAGGTTTGTTAGATAGAATTAATATAATTGATTTACCAGCATTTTTTAATAAACCTACAGAATCAAATCTATACAGATTTTATGATCCAACAATTAGAGAATGGTTACAGCTAAATTTTCCTAATAGCAATTTACTAGAAGCTTTAATTCCTGAATTAATAATTTATTCCTGTGGTGGAAATATTCTTGCTTTTTGTCCTGCTGCTTATGTTCATAATTTAGCTGATGCTATTGAGAAACGCTATACTACAGAAACATTAACAGCTAATTCCTGTGCCGTTGGTGATACATTTAGATTATTAGAAATCCGATTTGGTGTACTCAAAGAAAATATAGAAGATACACATTGGTTAAATTGGTATCACAAGAATTACCAAAACCCAATAGTTCAGGCTTATTTTGGATATCCCAAGGATGAAAAAGAACGTTTAGCAGTGTTTCAAAACCGTAAAAGCTTTAATGAAATAACTACTAAATTAGCAGTTTTATTTAATCAACGCCGTAGCGGTAATGATATTCCTGGACGTAAAACTACCCGTCGTTATCCACCCATGCTTGAAACCCATCCTTATTTAGTTAGAGATGGAGTAGAAAACCGTTCTGCTATTTTACAAATAGACAAAGAAGGTAGAAAAGTAAACTTTTCCGAAGCATCAGTTAGAAAATATCTTTTTGGAAATAGGGCTAAAGATGGTGATCCAAATGAACCACAATGGTATATTAATTCTCAGTTGGAATGGCCTAGAGGCATAGTTGAAAGTTGGGTAGATAGATTTAATGAATTTCTCAATGAAAATCCTACTTATCAAACTAAATACTATGCAAATTTAGAAGCAGGTGTAAAACCCAGTGATGTAAAAATAGCTCAAACTCTGACTCATGTTAGTAATGCTAGTAAAGGTTTTATCGGTTATATCTATGCTGATGGTAATAACATGGGTGGATATATCCAAAAAATTCGGAAACCAGATAAACACAAAGAATTTAGTCGAGATGTAGACTTAGCAACACGATATGCTGTTTATCAAGCATTAGCTGAAAACTTGCACCCCCACACACTCAAAAATTTAAATGATGAAGAATCAGAACTAGAAAATGGTGATATAATTCATCCTTTTGAAATAATTACTATTGGTGGTGATGACATTTTCATTGTTGTACCTGCTAATAAAGCCTTAGAAATTTCTCAAATGATAGCTGAGAGATTTGAAGAAATTTTACTCAATAAAATTGAATTAGCGGAAATTCAAATTCAAGGAAGAGAAAAGCGCATTTTAGATAATTATCAACTCAAAGTTGATAAACTATTTGAACCACACAAAATCCACCGTTACCAACCGTCAACAGCTAAACGTTCGGAATGTGAACTTAGTACATCAATAGGTGTTTTAATTACGGCTGTTAACACACCCATTTACTACGCCAAGGACTTAACAGAACAGTTACTAAAAACTGCCAAAGAACAAGCTAAAAAATTGAAGAAATTCGGATATTATGGGGGAACAGTAGACTTTTTAACGCTAAAATCTGTGACAATGATTGCATCAAATGTTAAAGATTTTCGCACAGAAGCATTAAGTCCGCAGAATTTAAGACTCTACGCTGCACCTTATACTCTACATGAATTAGGAGGATTATTAACATCAGTTGCAGCATTGAAAACAGCTAAATTTCCTAGATCCCAACTTTACCAAATCAGGAGTTTATTAGAACAAGGGAGACATACAGCAATTCTTAATTATCGGTATTTTCGAGTTAGACTAAAACAAGGACAAAAAGAACTAAAAGCTAATTTTGAAGATGTTTGGTGTTTACCTAAAGATGATACAAATAAAGGTAATTTAGCACCTTGGATGTATGATAAAGAAGAAAAAATTTATGAGACAATTTGGCGGGATATGGTTGATATCTATGAGTTTGTAAAATCAGCAGAAGATGAAGAATCAGCAATTTTAACTGCGGAGGTTGAGTCATGATTAAATTAGCAGAATTACCCAACTCAATTCAAACCTATTCTATTACAGCTATCATTGATACAGCTTTATGTATTGGTGCTGGTGGTTCTTCTGGTTCACTTGCAGATAAACCCATTGTTCGCAATGCAGAAAGAAATTTACTCATTCCCGCATCACAATTAAAAGGCAGATTACGCCATGAATGTGAGAAAATAGTCAGAGGCTTAAAATGGGATATTTGCTATTCTCCTAACCCGCAAAGTATGTGTCCACAAAGAGCAGGTTTAGATGGTAATTTTGCCAGAAAAGAGTATAAAATATCAGAAGATGATAAAAACCATCATTGTTTAATTTGTCAAATATTTGGAAATCCTGTCTTACCTTCTCGCATTATATTTGATGATTTAATTTGTGAAGAAAATCCAGAAAATTTACCAGAAATTATCCGTCCTGGTGTCACTATTAACCGTCGTCGTCGCACTGCGGAAGAAAGTAAACTTTACTTTTTAGAAACATCACCTGCTAATACAAAATTGAGATTTACAGGAAATATTTATTTATCAAATGTTCCAAATTATGCAAGTCCGCTAATTTTAGCAGGATTACGACATATTAACGCTTTAGGTGGGAGTAAATCAGCAGGTTTAGGTTGGTTAACTTGGGAATTACCTAATTTACCAATAGGAGCACAAGCATGGGAATTTTTAGCTAAAGGAGTGGAAAATAATGAAAAAAATTGAATTAGAAATTAAAGCTTTATCACCTTTAGCAATTGGACGGAAAAAACCAGGAGGAAATATAAGTGAAGCTGAAACTTTTATTCCTGGTTCAGTAATTCGTGGTGCGGTTGCTGGTCAGATATTAAAAGAAGCAAATCAAACAATTGAAGAAGGTGATAATTTTCATAAATTATTTTTGAGTGAAAATCCAGCAATTTTTCAAAATGCTTATCCTGGAGATGTTAAAATTAAATCAGAAGTTAGGGTAATACCTGCAACTGTTTTAAGTTCTAAAGATAAACCTGGGTTTAAATCATCAAAAGGAAATGGAGTTTTTGATACTTTAATAGATCGCTTTTGTGCAGAAAATTATGGTCATGTTTATGATCCTAACTGTCCTGTAGATGGCGGTAGAGTAGATAATTTCACAGGTTTTTATAGTCAAAATCCTAGTATATATTCCAAAAACTCTTCTAATTCTCGTTTATTAACCAGAGTTGGTATAAATCGCCGGCGTGCAACTTCTGGAGAAAGGGTACTTTATAGTATTCAAGTATTAAATGAATCAAAGGAACAAAAAAAAGAATTGATAATATATAAAAGTGCCATTTTAGTATCTGATGATTTATTAGATTCTTTGCACACATTTATTGAGAATCATCAAAATAATTTTCGTTTAGGAGGTGCGAGTTCACGAGGTTTAGGAAAAGTTAAAATCACTGCCAAAAAGCAAAGTGAAATTCAGTCAAATTTAGATAATCGAGTCAAACAATTTAATAAAAAGTTACGAACACGCTGGAATGAATGGGGGAATGTTTTTGGTAAAATTTCAGAAATACCAGATAACCGAATTTATTTCACAATTGATTTACAAGCAGATGCAATTTTAACGGAAAATTGGCGACGCACAACGGTAATTTCTCAAACAATGTTACAACAGTTTACAGGGGTGAATGATTCCTCTTTAGAACTTCATGCTGCTTATAGCAGTTATGATTACCGTTCTGGTTGGAATACCGCTTGGGGTTTAATGAAAGATGTAGAGTTAGTAACAAATAGAGGAGGTGTGTATTTATTTAGTACAGATAATAAAGAGTTGTGGTTAAAGCCTTGGGAAGATTTGGAAGTTTATGGAATAGGCGATCGCACTTCTGAAGGTTTCGGACAAGTGCAAATCTGTAATGAGTTTCATAATGTATTAAGAGAGGAAGCAGTATGAATGAACAACCAGATCCACAAAAGCAATTAAAAATTCAAAAAGGTATACTTCAAGCTGAGGATTATTTAGTAACTTGGATTCAAGATGCTTTAGATAATCGTAGATCATACGGTAAGTTAGAAGAATCACAATTTCGTAACTTAGTGCGCGTTGCTGATACAACTGAAAGCGCAGAAGTAATTAAAAACTTTCTTCATTATCAAGTTGGTAGAGATGAAAAATGGGGAAGAGGTCAAAATTCTCTAGCTGAAACCATTGTTTCAGATATTAATATAAGAATTAAACAGAAGGCTAAAGACATAGCTAAAGAAGCTAAAAGTGAGGACGTTAACTCAATTTTATTAGAACTAACTCGGCGTTATTTAGGATACGGTGCGCGTTATTTAACCTATAAACTTAAAGGTGAAAATCCACAATAATTTAATTTAAGGAGTTTGAAAATATGCCACGTTTAGTAATTTCTACTGTTGGAACAAGTTTATTAACCAATCAAATTCGCCGCAAATCTGAAAATAATTACTATAATAGATTGCGCGATACAGCTAATTGTTCTGCTGACGAAATTCAAAAATATCATGAAGATGTTGTAGATATAATTCAAGAACTCAAAGAGAGAGCAGAAGAAAAGCTGAATAGTAACGACATTGATGAAATTCGAGAAGCTAGTGCAGAACTTAATGGAATTTATGGATTATATAAAGGTCAAATAAGTGAAGGTAAACAAGATATTCATTGGTTAATTGCTAGTGATACTGCTCAAGATCAAGTAACATCAGAAATGCTCCACTCATTTCTGAGTACACGAGAATTAACTGTTTTTAATCCTTATGGTTCCAAGTATTCCCCTCAAGGTTTTTCAACTATTAGTGATGAAGCATTTACTCAGGGTATTGATGAATTACTTAATTGTTTTGAAGATACAATTCCTGGCTATCAAGACAAAGGTTATGAAATTTGCTTCAACTTAGTAGGTGGTTTCAAAGCAATACAAGGATTTGTCAATACCTTTGGTATGTTCTACGCTGATAAAATTACCTATATATTTGAAGGTAGTTCAGACATAATTTATATTCCCCGTTTACCTATCAAAATAAATACAGAGATAATTAAACCTGTAGAATTTTTATTAATGGCACAAGGAACTTGGATTGATATAAATAAACTAGACAATGTTCCAGAAACTTTATTATATAGAGTTGAAAATGAGGCAATATTAAGTACATGGGGTAGACTAATTTGGAATAGAAGTAAAGGAGATATCCTCAGAGATATCCTCAACGGTGATTTATTAGAACTACCTCATATTAAGCGTGAATCTACATTCAATAAAGATTATAAAAACATAAAGGAAACAAATGAGAGAATTAAATTACAAGAGACACTCGCTAAAGTAGCTCATTTACTAATTAATAGTAATGGTGATACTGCATCATTAAAAGGTGATGGTGGTGTGTTATATGAAGTTTATCAAAACAAAGGTGGAATTGCTCATTTTCGAGTAACACAAGGTATAAGAGTTAGTTGTACGGCTGAATCTGGTGTTTTAAATCTTCGCCGTTACGGAAAAGAACCAGAAGTAAATAAAAATCCATAGCAATTATTAATTATCTATTATCTCAATCACAAATGAATCTATCCTCAAAACACTCAAAACCCACTACCACCCAAAAATATGACTTCCACTCCCATTCTCACCCTAATATCTTTAGCAGACTTCCTGAAACTACCAGAAACAAAACCAGCGAGTGAATATATTGATGGTAACATCTACCAAAAACCAATGCCTAAAGGTAAACACAGTGCATTACAAACATTTTTAGCACCCGCTATTAATCAAATAGCTACACCTAAAAAAATAGCTCGCGCATTTACGGAATTGCGTTGTACCTTTGGAGGTCGTTCCATTGTTCCAGATATCAGTGTTTTTAATTGGGAATTAATTCCTCTTGATGATAACGGTGAAATTCAGAATGAGTTTACAATTCCTCCAAATTGGACAATTGAAATTTTATCACCTGAACAAAGTTCAACCCGTGTAATTAACAATATTTTATTCTGTTTAAAGTATGGCACAGAATTAGGCTGGCTTATTGATCCTCAAGAACGCCTAATCATGACTTTTTTACCTAATCAACTACCAGAAGTTAAGCAAAATCAAGATATTTTACCTGTGTTAAACTCTTTACAAGAATGGGAAATATCTGTTGAGGATATATTTAGTTGTCTCCGTCTCAATTAATTATAAGTGGTATAATTATATGTTTGACACATTCAAAAACCGTCTAGAAATTACCGGAAAATTAACAACAATCACCGCATTACGCATTAGTCAAGGACGTTCCACCGAACCTATAGGAACAGATTTACCCGTCATCAAAGACGCATTAGGACAACCATTAATACCAGGTTCAAGCCTTAAAGGTGCATTAAGATCCCGTCTTGAAAGTTTCCTCAGAGGAATTGATTCTAGTTTTGCTGAAGATCCCGCTAATTTCACCAGTTCAGCTAGAAATAAGTACGTCAAAGATTTAAAAGAACAGCACAAAGATAATGACTTAGAGTTGACACAAAAACTTGTGGAAATGACAGATTTGATATCTCAACTTTTCGGTTCTCCCTGGATAGCAAGTAAATTTCAAGTCCGCGACTTAACCGTAGTACCTGATACCTGGTTTGGACAATATCAAGAAAGAGACGGAGTATCAATAGATAGAGACACAGAAACCGCAGCAGATGGTAAACTGTATGACTTTCAAGTAGTACCAGCAGGAACACAATTTGAATTTCGCGCAGTAGTTGAAAATGCAGAAGATTGGGAATTAGGACTATTGATGATTGGGTTACACCAATTTGAAACAGAACAAATTCCCCTTGGTAGTGGACGTTCTCGCGGTTTGGGAGTTGTTAAACTAAATATAGATAAAATGCGCTGGGTTGAGGTGAAAGATAACCCCCAATTTCTTTTGCAATATCTTGAAAAATTGGTTATGGGAGATGAAACAGCTTATGAAGATGCAGCAGAGTATAAAGATGAATGGGTACATCAATTTATTGAGTATTTAAACAAGAAACTCAAAGAAAAAAATACAACATCAACAGCATCTTAAATCTTTCGTAGAGTGCGTTATAAAGAAACGCACTGAGATTAATTCTTGAATTTCCCCATCTCCTCCAAATTGAGTTAATCTAAAAATAAACATACCTACCCTAACCAAAATGGCACAACTAACAATTCAAGTACCAGATGAACTGGCTAACCGTCTACAATCCATATTACATCGTCTTCCAGAACTGCTTTCACAACTGGTAAAAACACATACACCAGAAACATTACCAAAAACATTAAATTTAACTAACTCCACCGATCTTCCTATAACTTATACAGAGGTTTTAGACTTTTTAATCAAACAACCAACACCAGAACAAATCGCTAAGTTTAAAGTTTCTAACCAAGCACAAACACGGTTACAAGAGTTGTTAGAAAAAAACCATGAGGGTACGATTTCGGCAGCAGAAAATAGTGAATTAGATATTTATGAACAACTAGATCAACTAATGATGTTACTTAAAGCTAGAGCTTACAGTATAATCGAAAATGACTAACAATTTAATTTCTTCTAATCTACGTCAATTAGTCATTGAACGCGCTCAAGGACGTTGTGAATATTGTTTAATTCATCAAGACTTTTCTATTTACAGTCACGAAATTGATCACATTATTGCTGTTAAACATGGAGGAGAAACTTTATCAGAAAATCTGGCTTTATCCTTCTTACCTTGTAATCGTCATAAAGGATCTGATTTTGCTACTTTTGATCCCAAAAATGGGGAAATTATTCGCTTATTTCATCCTCGCTTACAAATTTGGCAAGAACATTTTACTGTAAAAGATGCGGAAATTATTGGTATTACTTCTATTGGTGAAGCTACATCACGGTTATTGATGTTTAATACTTCAAGTAGAGTGCGATTCCTACGGAGCGCTTCGCTATCGCGTCAACTATTAATTACACAAAAACTATATCATCTTTAATTAGAGGTAAAACATGGCTTTCAGTAATTACAAAACCATCGGTGAAGTCCTCAAAGCATTTCAAGTTACCTACAATGAAGCAAATTTCATCAGCGAAATTGCTTTTAATATTCCAGACTATTTCCGCGAGGATTTAGAACTGATGATGCGAGATGCTGTTGTGGATAACTCAGAATTTGCCATCTGTGAAAATCTCATTTATCCCGTTCTTAAAGAAATTTGGAAAACCTACCGCCAACATTTTGTTTTATGGAGTCATCAATCATTAAACTATGATGAAAAATTATCAGGATTCCCTGAATATATTTTAGCTAAACGTTCCCCTTTAGGTAAAGTCATCTTTGATAAACCATACTTTATTTTAGTTGAAGCCAAACAAGACAATTTTGAAACAGGTTGGGCGCAATGTTTAGCTGAAATGATCGCTGCCCAAAGATTAAATGGCGAATATCAAATTATTATTTTTGGTATTGTTTCTAATGGCGATCGCTGGCAATTTGGTAAATTAGAAAATGATATATTTACCAAAAATAGCACTTATTACACAATTCAAGAACTAGATAAATTATTTAGTGCTGTTAATTTTGTATTTCAACAATCTGAATTACAGCTAAATAATTTAGTTTTAGCTGCTGCTTAAATTTACCTGATTAAAATAAAATTATGCACAAAAAACTTGTAAATCACTGCACCATAGATTTAAGCATCATTCCTGATGGACCCATTCTCATTAAATCTGGAAAAGAAGGTGCAGATCCCACAAACCCAGATATGGCATTTGTTGAAACATTTCATCAAGGTGGATGGTCAATTTATTTACCAGGAAGCAGTTTAAAAGGTGCAATTCGCGCTCATGCAGATTTTCCTAACGAAGAAATTACTCTAGCTCAATTTGAGTAATAACTAATTAACAGTAATTAGTTCAATTAATGGCTTGACTTTTTTGTAAAGTTAAGCTATTATTTATTCACGCTAGAGAGTTTAAGTTTTCCCCGCAAGGGGATTGAAACACGCCTCTAGTATGGTGATTGAACAGTTGTTTCAGTTTTCACCACTTCCCCGCAAGGGGATTAAAACTATAAAAAAACTTAATAGATTAACTTAGAGATGTAACCTCTCCCATTTCACAACCATGACTCTAACGAAAACCCGACTCACCTTTGATCAATTCCTCAACTACGACTTTCCCGAAGAAGGTCGCTATGAACTTGTAAATGGAGAAATTATGCGGATACAAGCAACTAGAAAACATGATAACTTAGCAGATTTTCTCACTAAAAAATTAGACCGGGAAGTTGAACGTCTTAATCTTAACTATCGAGTATCTGGAAGAATTGCCATTAAAACTTTAACAACAAGCGGTAAAGAACAAGGTCGTGTTCCTGATGTTAGCGTAGTAGATAAAAATCTGTGGGATGCTAATTTATCCGCTTACACTGCTTTTATTGAACCATTACAATTAGCAGTAGAAATAGTTTCCACAAATTGGGAAGATGACTATATAGATAAATTAGAAGAATATCAACGTTTAGGTATTTCTGAATATTGGATAGTTGATTATTTAGCTATTGGTAGTCGTAATTATTTAGGTAATCCCAAAGAACCAACCATTTTTGTATATCTTCTCAATGAACAAGGCGTTTATCAAGCAAATGCTTATCGAGGTACAGATATAATTATCTCCCCAACTTTTCCCGAATTAAATATTACAGTTGAGCAAGTTTTTGCAGCATAGATACAATTTCATGATAGATGAATACTTCCAAACCCTAACCACCTTCCCCCCACGCAACTTTCAACGAGAAGTTATTACCAAACTTCTCCACCGTCAAGACATCCTTCTCCGCGCCCCCACAGGGTCAGGGAAAACCGAAACCGCTATTTCACCCTTCCTTTTTGCTAAAACCCTCAACCTTGACTTCCCCAACAAGTTAATCTACGTTGTCCCCCTGCGAACCCTGGCCAACAGTCTGCGACAAAGAACAGAAATCCTCGTGCAACGCTGGTCACAAGCTCAAAATGTCCCTTGTCCAGTTGTTACCCTACAAACAGGAGAAAACCCAGAAGACCCCCGTTTTGAAGGTGATATAGTCTTCTGCACCAT
>NZ_JAQMSE010000225.1:0-14850 GCF_028330045.1 Aphanizomenon sp. CS-733/32 | reverse complement strand
TATCTGAACCATTGACCGCTAAAGTTATCAAAACTGGTATTAACAATCATAATTATAAACGAGTTATCATCATCTGTAATACCGTTTCTCAGGCGCAGGGATTATATAGAGATTTGCAAGAGTTGAATTATGATGATAACTTAAATATTACCCTGCTGCACTCCAGATTTTTACCAGAACATCGCGCCCAAAAAGAAACATTTTTAAAAGAAACTTTTGCTGAAAATTGGCAAGATGACGGCACTTGTTATGTGTTGATTTCCACCCAAGTAATTGAAGCCGGAATTAATATTACTTGCCAAGTTATGCACAGTCAACTTTGCCCCATGAACTCATTATTACAAAGGGCAGGACGTTGTGCAAGATTCCCAGATGAACAGGGTCTAGTTTTGGTTTATCGGACAATAGAAGTTAACCAAAATAATACTACACTTGCAGAAGCAGATGTAGATTCAGAAACCCAAGAAACTACCGATAAAAAACAAAGTTTTCTGCCATATCCTGAAAAAACCTGTGAATCAACATGGCAAGTATTACAGGCACATACTGAATCAAATCAGGTGCATGAAAATGTGGGATTTCGTATCGAAGAAACTTGGATTAATCAGGTGCATACAGCAGAAGATTTACTGCAACAACAACGACGAAAAAATAATCAAATGCAGTTTGAAAACAATTTTGAAGCGGCATTCTTTAGAGGTGATCAATCTTTTGCAAGTGAGTTAATTCGTTCTGTTGATAGTCGGAGTTTATTTGTTTGGGAAGAAAGCGGATTTATTGACTTTGAGGAAGAACCCATTGACCCCCGCAAATTAATGGCTTTTTCAGTTCCTGTGTCTACACTGTGCAAAGTTTGGCGAGATTCCAAAAACTTAGAATTTGGTACAGATTGGATTTTTAAACGAATTGAAACACCGAAAGGTAAAGCAGAAACCTATAATCAACCTGTTTGCACTGAGATTAAATACCGTGATTCATTGATTAACAGCATCAAGATTTTAGTTAATCCCCGCTTTATTTATTATGATGAAAATATTGGATTATTAATTGGCATTAATGAATTTAGTAATGGTTTTATTTCCCCACCGAAACCACAGCGCACAATTGTCAGTGAATATCGTTATAATATGGATACTTATGTTGGACATTTGGGTTGTATGTGGACTTGTTGGCATAAACCATTTAAAACCTTACGCTTAAAAAACGGTGAAGCTGAACCAACTATTTACAATAGTATCAGAAATGAGCTATTACCAGCAGGGACAAAATTAATTAAAAACAAGATTTTTCCACACATCCAAGAATCAGAAGCAGCAGCATTATTTGAATTATTGGTATTTTTTGCTATCTTTACCCATGATTTGGGTAAACTACAAATTAAATGGCAACAAGTGATGCGGAAATGGCAAGCGATCGCTCATTCTTCATTTCAAGGTCAAAACCCCAAACAACATTTACTGGCACACACTGATTATAACCCAGACGATAAAGACCAAAAAACAGCACTCAAAGATCATGAAAAGAAACACAAGCGTCCTAACCACGCTGTTGAAAGTGCATATTTAGCACGGGATATTCTCAAACAATCTTTAGTACCAGTATTACGTGATTATTTTGAGGCTGATAACGAACAGATTCAGTATATTTGTCATACAGTGATTATGGCTGCTGGTCGTCACCATTCGGCTTGGGCTGGTGGTTGGAGTGTAGCAGATATAACTAAAATAAAAACTATAGAATTACACCCGGAAGCACAAAGAGCGATCGCCCAAAGTTGGCAAAGTATGACACGCTTCCTAAGTCAAAGTTTACCATTAACACCAGCAAATTTAAGCAAAAGTATCTACCCAATTAAAAAAGAACTTGACTTGAATCAGTTAAATACTGCTGATGAATTTGAGTATTTTCATCTCTACTTGCTGGTAGTTAGGGCTTTACGACTGTGTGATCAACGCTCAGTGCAACTTTAGAATTATGTATCTGTATTTTCCTGACTTAATTGTTGCTGAAAATCAGAAATTGACTCTGTAGTAATAGCCTTTTCCAGTAGATGGTTCAGTCGTTCACTATCATAAATTTGATTGATTTGTTCAACTAATTCAGGAGGAACATAATTAAATCGAGTCTCTAAAACTGTAGCAATAGATTCCTGGAAACCTATTGTTCTTCCTATACGTTGTATGCTTGTGATGTATCTCTTTTCTTGTTTAACCTCAAATTCTCTCATTATCTGTATCTGTATTTTCTTGGCTTAATTGTTGCTGAAAATCAGAAATTGACCCTGTAGTAATAGCCTCCTCTAATAGCTGATTTAGTCGTTCATGGTCATAAATTTTATTGATTTGTTCCACTAATTCAGAAGGAGCATCTTGAAATCTAGTTTTGATGATTTTAACAATAGATTCTTGGAGAGTTTGCGATCTTTCTATACGTTGTATACTTGTTATGTATGCCATTTTTTTGTCATCCTCAAACTGCTTCAATTCAGTTTTGAAATAAGAAACTCATAACCTCGCGTCCAGTCAATTTCGTTGTAAATATGGGGAAAGAAGAATGTTAAAAACGCCTCAAAGTATTTTTCTACACCTTCCTTCCAAGCACCATCATAATCAGCTTTTACTTCACTCACAGTTGTTTCTAGGCAGATGTCAAAAATATCTTAGCGTCTTTTTTCTACAATTACGTTAATCGGAATACCCCTCTTCCAGCTAGATATATACTGTTTGGAAGTAGACAACTCCTATGGGTTGAAGACCAGATGATAAAGCAGCTATTTGTTACCAAAAAATTCGGCACTTATGCTGACACTTTCTTGATGTTAGGTCTGGTACAGCTTGTGGAGTATGCCCTGAAAGCTACTAACCAAAAAAGTGCAATTCAACTTTTAGATCAAGGAACACGCTACTGCCTTCAGTTAAAACAACCTATCAATTTAGAACTGGTAGCCAAACTCAATTATACCAATTCTTTCCCGCCAGTCAAAGGTCAAAAAACCGATATTAGCAAAATACCGCAGGAAACAGATACTTTTAATACAGTGGAGGAAACGGAAAGACGAAAACTTTACCGGGAGTATTTATTTCAACAAAAGGGTAAACCCCAATTTAATGAAGATGCACCAAAACCACCACATCCAAGTACCCAAAATGGTGTAATACTGACTTCCATGCGTCATGACCGCAATCATAACGAATTGTGGTATTTAGGATGGCAAACAGTAGGGGCGGGGTCTCCCCGCCCAGATTCTCCCCGCCCAGATTCTCCCCACCCAGATTCTCCCCGCTCAAATTCTCCCCGCCCAAATTACGGGGCTTTATTGGTTGCTTTATTTACAGCATTTAGCCAAGAAATAGAGGATGTTAATAACTTAGTAAACGACTTATTCACCCAAGCTACAGGACAGAAATTACCAGAAACAGCCAGTGCAGTAAAAATCTATTTACCAACATCTGTACAAGGGGTAAACCGAGTTAAAGCAGATGGTAATAAAGTAGATTCTCAAAAAACGGATTGGTTAAGTTTATGGTTGATTGCTGGAGGTTTATTTTCCTTTGGTATATCAGAAAGAATCAAAATAGCTGAACGAGTTTATGATTGGCGTGTTGTAGTTTTAGAACCCCAAGATATTCAGTTAAATAAATATCGGGAAGTATTGAATAAGTTGCGTCAGTTAAACCCACCATCTGGGGGTCATGGAATTGCACGGTTTGATGCGGAGTTGGTATTGAAATTCTGTCAACAATTATTGAATTATCATCAATCTCAAGCAGACTCAGAAAGTGATGAATTTGATATTTGTCAACCAGTCAATCATTTTGTTAGTAACTTTATTGGTACTCACTTTGGTTCTAAAGGTCAAGTTTATGGTGTCAAAGAAGTGTTTTCTTTAGGTTTGCCAGGTTGGATTAGTCCTAAAACTTCTGAGGAATTAGCAGATTATCACAATATTTTGACAGAACACTTGTCAATTGTTAGTACCCTATCAGCAGAAGAAGGACACAGTGAATTATTAGCACTTTATCGAGATTTCATTACTAGTACAAGTTTAGAAAATTTCTTTCGCTTTCAAGTAATTTATGCCGATTATGTTGTTAAGCGTTTAGCAGATCCTAAAGCTAAATTCTTTCCTCGTTTATTTTCTCTTAATGGATTAGATCTCATGGTGAAAAATTTTAATCATCCTCAAAATCACAAAGAATTAACTTTAACAGACATTACACAAGACCCTGGATTTTTACGTATTGCTAAGGCTATTAATAGTGCCACAGTTTATGCAGGAAAAGACGAACATGGTTGGGATAGAATCTATGGTTTAGCACAACGTTTAACTAGTCAAGCGGGATCTAAAAAGGATTTTATTATTGAATTATCGGCTTTTATTGCTAGTTACGAAAATGAGAACTTGCGAATTGATGAAGAACTCAAAAAGAAAGGTAAACCCCGGAGGATTTGGACTACCAAAGATGATTTAGATAGGGTAATTAATCTCATCGAAAATCATGGTTCCAGTTTAGTTGCTAACCTATTAATTGCCTATGGTTACGCTAAGGGTTGGGGTAAATCAAAAGAATCAGATAAAACCGATGCAACTGGTGAATCAGAAACAGAATTAGATAACATTGAAGAAGGAGAAAATGATAATGGCTAAGGTACAATTTCCCGTTTATTCAATTTCTATTAGTGGTTTATTATCTCTACAACTTCATGCTTTGAATAATGAAGGTAACGAGGGTAATCAATCTTTAACTCGACGCTATTACATCATTCAGGATGGCATGGATGAACCTGATTATGTCAATGGTATTTCTGGGGATATGTTCAAACATATTCAATCTGAACATTTACACCGTGTTGCTCTTGAATCTGGACTAAGTTTATCTGAGGGTGGTAAACAATTTAATCCCGATAGAATTGGTTATGACTTGGAAAAAAATCTCTCGGTTTTTACAGACAAAGATACTGATTTAGCAGCAAAAACTGGTAAAGTTCTGCAACTTTGTACCATCAGCGATTTAGAAGGTTTCATGGTGACTGTTAAAGGTGGACAAACCTTAAAACGTGATTCTGTTATTGAGTTCGGTGCAGTTGTTGGTTTACCAAATTTAGTCAAAACACAGAGTTATTTTCATGCTAAATATGGTGTAGATAATCCCACTCCTTATAACGTTCAAGTTAGTTCTGGTTTATATGCCACTGTTCTCAATATTGAGGCTTTTAGAATTGGTTATAACCCCCACAATTTTGGTTATAGCATTGATGTTTCTGAACGGAAAAAACGCCTGGATGCTTTACTAAAAAGTGTGCTTTATACCTATTTACAACCCAATGGTGCAAAACGCAATACTAATTTACCGCACCCTGATAATTTTGAAGGTGTAATTACTATTAGTAGTCGCCGTTGTCCTGCACCAATGATTAGTTCTTTAAAACCAGAATATAAAACCCAAATTGACAGTTTAGCAGCTACATTAAATAAACTCAATGGTGCTGATACCATCCGTTGTTTTAAGTTTGACAATATAGCTGAATTTGCAGATAAAATTGAAATTCTGATTGCTCAAACTCTACCTTGGGATAGTGAAAATGCCGAAGCAATCTCCTAAATCTAAAACTTCCCCACAATCAGAAACTGTAACTACATGGCTAACTGTCACCTATCAACCTGTTAGCCTATTTTCTCTCAAACGTTCTGATGCTACAAGTATGGCAGCAAGGTCTAATTTAGTACCTACTCCTTATGCTGTCAAAATGGCATTATTAAAAGTGTTGTTAGAAAGTCAGGGAAGACACCATCAAAATGATTTTGACCAATGGATTAAAACCGAATTTAGCTGGATTCGAGATTTAATCATTTATATTTGTCCTCCAGAAAGATTAGTTGTCAATCGTAATGGTTACAAACTCCGCTATTACGATCAATCCGCAGATAAAGCAGATAAATCTCGTTCAACTGTGCCTATGCAAGATGGTTTTGTATTTCGGGAATGGGTACATTTTCAAGGACATCTGCAAATTTGTTGTAGTGCAGGAAAGCATTTAATAGAACTAGAACAATTATTTGCCCAAATTAATTATTTTGGTAAACGGGGTTGTTTTTTTCAATATTTACCAGAGTGCAAACAAGAAACTTCAGAACCATTATTTCCACCAAATCCTGCTACTGGTTTTACAATTCAACCAATGGATGATTTTGGTGAAAAAACCACATTTAGTCGTATTAATCCTTTTTCCACTGATAAAGCTCAACTCGATAAAGATAGAGTGATTAAATCAGGATTTCTACCATTGAAACTTATTGCCACCAGCGCCCGTTATGACATTTACCGAAGATATTGAGACTACATTTGCTGGGATGAGTTTAATTCTCAGACAAGATGCAAAAAATATCAATTCTGTTACCTTAGAATCTTGGTTATCAGATACTCAACCTGTACCTGTTTGGATTCAATTACACATTGCTGATGGTATTACTAAAATCATGCCTGTGTTGCCAGATTCTCGATTATATCCACAACTAATGGAATCAATTTGTCAGCGAATTATTGGTAAAAGAATTACTCTAGATTGGCAAAATAAATCATATCAATTAACAGGTGTTGAAGTTAATTCTCATAACCTTCATGTAATTCTCATTTCCATTTCTGCTACTGCACCATTACCAGCAACATTAGGAAGGGCTATTCATGCTCAATGTTTTCAATGGTTTGCTAATGCAGATCCTCTTCTCGCAGAGAATTTGCATCAACAAGATCCTTTACCAGTGACCATAGGAATACAGTACACTTCTCCGCAAAGAATCCAGTTGAGAATTACACTATTAAAACAAGAACTTTTAGCACCTTTATTGTGGGGATTAAGCAGCAATTTGGGTGGTGAAATTACATTAGCAGGAATATCTTGTAAATTAGGTAAGTGGATAAATATTTATCAATCTAGCAACGTTGAAAACCTGTTAGAGATACCATCACAAAATACAATTGAATTACAATTTCTCTCCCCCACCAGTTTTAAGCAGAATCAAAATATCCAACCTTTTCCATTGCCTGATTTAGTATTCAATAGTTTATTACGTCGTTGGAATAGATTTGCACCCTCTGAATTACAATTTCCTCAAGTTGAATGGCAGGGTTTAGTTTCTGCTTTTGATATTAAAACCCATGCTTTAAAAATGGAAGCTGGTGCAGAAATTGGTACTGTTGGCTGGGTAAAATATCGGTTTTTAGACCCTGAACAAGCCAGAATCGCCACTATTTTAGCTAACTTCGCTGTCTTTTCCGGTGTGGGACGGAAAACAGCTATGGGTATGGGACAAGTAAGAATTTAGAATTTAGAATTTAGAATTTAGAATTTAGAATTTAGAATTACCAATTACCAATTACCAATTACCAAATAAAATGAATGAAGATTATTTACCATTAGCTTACTTGAATGCTTGGGAATATTGTCCGCGTAGATTTTACCTCGAATATGTATTAGGTGAAATGGCAGACAATGAACATATTATCTTAGGTCGTCATATTCACCGCAATATTAATGAAGAAGGCACTTTTCAAGAAGGTGAAACCTTAATTCATCAACAACAATGGGTGTGGTCAGAACGCCTCAAAGTTTCCGGGATTATTGATGCTGTTGAGGAATACGATGGTCAACTTGTGCCTGTGGAATACAAAAAAGGCAAGATGGAACAACACCTAAATGACCATTTTCAAGTTTGTGCTGCGGCTTTATGTTTAGAAGAACGCACTGGTCGCACGATTACCTATGGTGAAATATTTTATCATGCCAATCGTAGAAGACAAACTGTGGCATTTACACCGCAATTACGACAAATGACAGAACAAGCGATAGCATTAGCTCATGTTGCAAGTCAAAATAAAATGCCAGCACCTATTGATCATTCTAAAAAATGTCAATCATGTAGTCTGCAAGGAATTTGTTTACCCTTTGAAGTCAAACAACTACAACGTCAAGAATATTAAATTATGACTACTCTCTATATCATTCAACCTGATGCTATTTTAAGCAAAGATTATGAAGCTTTTCAAGTAGCTTTGAAACAAGAAGATGGTTCTTGGAAAAAACAAAAGGTTGCGGCTCAAACGGTAAACGAAGTTATTTTGATGGGTAATCCCCAAGTTACCGGCGATGCTTTTGTTTATGCTCTAGAATTAGGAATGCCAGTGCATTATCTTTCTAGTTTTGGTAAATACTTGGGTTCTGCTTTACCTAAATCTTCTCGTAATGGTCAATTGAGGTTGGCACAGTATGCAGTTTATCATGATCCTGTGCGGCGGTTAGAATTAGTTAAGGCAATTGTCACAGCAAAGATTCATAATCAATATAATGTATTGTACCGACACAATGAAAAAGATAATCCCCTCAAAGAACGGAAAATCTTAGTTAAAACTCAACAAAATATAGATCAAGTTCGTGGTGTGGAAGGTTTAGCAGCCAGAGAATATTTTGCTTGTTGGCAAGGAATGGTAGGTAAACAATGGACTTTTAATGGCAGAAATCGCCGTCCACCTACTGACCCTGTTAATTCCTTACTCAGTTTTGCCTATGCTTTATTACAAGGTCAAGTTATGGCTGGTGTTCATGTGGCAGGATTAGATCCCTATATTGGCTATCTCCACGAAGTTCATCATGGTCAACCGGCAATGGTGTTAGATCTAATGGAGGAATTTCGAGCTTTGATTGCTGATAATTTAGTATTGTCATTATTGCATAAACACGAAATAAAACCCGAAGATTTTAACGAAAGTTTGGGAGCTTATCGGTTGAAAGATAATGCAAGAAAAACTTTTTTGCAAGCCTTTGACAAAAAAATGAATGATGAATTTAAACACCCTGTTTTTGATTATCGTTGTACCTACCGACGAGCAATAGAATTACAAGCACGGTTACTGAGTCGTCATTTACAAGAAGGTGTTCCCTACAAACCTTTATCACTAAGATGACAACACTGTTTTATCTGATTATTTATGACTTACCTGACAATAAAGCTGCCAATAAACGCCGAACTCGTTTACATAAAATGCTTTCTGGTTATGGTAAGTGGACTCAATACAGTGTGTTTGAGTGTTTTTTGACTGCTGTACAATTTGCTCGGTTGCAAACCAAGATAGAAAAGCTGATTAAGTCTGATGAGGATTCTATTAGAATGTATGTGCTGGATGCTGGGAGTGTGAAAAGAACTATTACTTATGGTTCGGAAATCCCTAGACAAGAACAAGCTATCATTATATAATTGATACATCAGCTTAAATTTTTGGCAGACCTAGAGCGGGGTCAAAAACCCGGGAGATTCGCCAAACAGCCAGAACCTTGACAACTAAATACTTTCAGCGTTCCATTAGTTTCAGTTGGCAGTTGACCCCAAGCCTGAAGTGAGGTTTTTTGAGAGGTTCGCCAAAATCGTCTCTGGACTCCGCCCCCAGTTTATGTTTCAGACGGCGGTGTTTCCACATATCTAATCCCCGCAAGGGGACTGAAACTCAGGTAAATATTATATTATTCTATGTAGAGATATTGTTTCCACATATCTAATCCCCGCAAGGGGACTGAAACTTTGTCGTGGTTTGGTTGTCGGTGGCTGTGTTCCTGTTTCCACATATCTAATCCCCGCAAGGGGACTGAAACAGTTTAGTTAAGTTTGACGAGGGTAGAACTGATTTTCAAGTTTCCACATATCTAATCCCCGCAAGGGGACTGAAACGAGCGATCGCCCTCTAAAGATCCCTATTGGGATGAGTTTCCACATATCTAATCCCCGCAAGGGGACTGAAACTTTAGTGAGAGCATGGCAGAATTCTATCCTACTTGCGTTTCCACATATCTAATCCCCGCAAGGGGACTGAAACAACCTATTGAAGAACAATAGCTCTGTTCTTGCTTTGTTTCCACATATCTAATCCCCGCAAGGGGACTGAAACAGGTAGGAGAATCATTTCCATTTATTCCTTTGATGTCAGTTTCCACATATCTAATCCCCGCAAGGGGACTGAAACATGAAGAGTTTACGCAATTGATTCTCAGCAGCTTTAGTTTCCACATATCTAATCCCCGCAAGGGGACTGAAACGTTTGAAATAGCTAACTTAGAATGTGAGTGGTTAGTAGGTTTCCACATATCTAATCCCCGCAAGGGGACTGAAACTAGTTTAGTAGACTATGTTGAGAAACTAATTTGAAGTGTTTCCACATATCTAATCCCCGCAAGGGGACTGAAACGCGCAGCGTGTGGACGGGTTGTTCCCCGTCCACGATTAGTTTCCACATATCTAATCCCCGCAAGGGGACTGAAACGCAACAGAGTCCATATCTGGTTTTTCTAACACATACGTTTCCACATATCTAATCCCCGCAAGGGGACTGAAACACATCTGAATCAGACTCATTTAAACCAGCCCCAAAAGTGTTTCCACATATCTAATCCCCGCAAGGGGACTGAAACGTTATTAGGAGAATTAAGTATATTAGTTAAATCAAGTTTCCACATATCTAATCCCCGCAAGGGGACTGAAACAACTTAGCTTCCTCCCTGTTAGAATAGAATATCCTGTTGTTTCCACATATCTAATCCCCGCAAGGGGACTGAAACCCTTCCACACCAACCAAGAAGAAAGTGAAGAAGATAGTTTCCACATATCTAATCCCCGCAAGGGGACTGAAACAGTCCCCCAATAGTACCTAAAGACCTGTAAGCTAGTTTCCACATATCTAATCCCCGCAAGGGGACTGAAACAATAACTTCTGCTGTTACTAGTTGAGGGTTTTTAGAGTTTCCACATATCTAATCCCCGCAAGGGGACTGAAACATGGGCATCATTGCACTTTAACCAAGGAAAAACAGTTTCCACATATCTAATCCCCGCAAGGGGACTGAAACATTAAGGCAAAATCACCGCGCGTCTGAACAACGTAAACATCAAAGTTTCCACATATCTAATCCCCGCAAGGGGACTGAAACCATAAAAGTAAGCACACTGTTTGCAAACTTGCTTTCCTTGTTTCCACATATCTAATCCCCGCAAGGGGACTGAAACATCTATTGCTCCTGGCCCGGACGGCAGGGTACTTATAAGGTTTCCACATATCTAATCCCCGCAAGGGGACTGAAACAATTCTTATTTGCTTTAATCCTGTCTTTCTCTTTGGTTTCCACATATCTAATCCCCGCAAGGGGACTGAAACTGAATGATTACGTAACTGTACATGGAGCAAAAATGCAATTTATTGACGTTTCCACATATCTAATCCCCGCAAGGGGACTGAAACATTATGGATTTTCAAGTGTAAGCCAGATTTCAATGAAGTTTCCACATATCTAATCCCCGCAAGGGGACTGAAACGGTAAGTCTGGAATAACTATTGATTGGGTTAACTGGATTGTTTCCACATATCTAATCCCCGCAAGGGGACTGAAACGGCGATCGCTCCATAGTGGTTGACCGCACAGCCAAAGTTTCCACATATCTAATCCCCGCAAGGGGACTGAAACACACCGCCATGAATGGGCATTTACAGATCAGGATTGATTGTTTCCACATATCTAATCCCCGCAAGGGGACTGAAACAACGTAGGGCAAAATTCCTTGTTTTGCAAACGAAGCTAGTTTCCACATATCTAATCCCCGCAAGGGGACTGAAACATGATAAAGATGTTGCCTATCAAACAACTAATAAACAAAAAGTTTCCACATATCTAATCCCCGCAAGGGGACTGAAACTAGATACCCACGGATAAAATGGGAGTAGCTTATCGTTTCCACATATCTAATCCCCGCAAGGGGACTGAAACATGCGATCGCCCTCCAAGGGGAGGGAAGTTTGCGGTTTCCACATATCTAATCCCCGCAAGGGGACTGAAACATATCTGCACTCATGAATAAACATAAACCTTGACCATAGTTTCCACATATCTAATCCCCGCAAGGGGACTGAAACAAGATGTGTAGGGCTTTAGTGACTCCGGGTGCAAGCTAGCAAGGAAGCACTGGGGGACTGTGGACAGGGACAGTAAATCTAGTGATCGCTAATTGGAGATATGAGTATTTTTTACACTTCTGGTTCTATTCCTAAAGCGCGTAATTGAGAGATGAGGCGATCGCTTTTTTCTTTTTCACTTTCAGCCTGTTGGCGTTCATATTCAGCCTGTTGGCGTTCATATTCAGCCTGTTGGCGTTCATATTCAGCCCGTTGGCGTTCATATTCAGCTGTTTCATGACCATCAAGTAATAAATTACCGTCTAAATCCCACCAACGCAGCCAAGGTAACTCCATATTTTGATATGTCCCTTGCCAAATACCTAATTCTACGCCCATAGGTGTAATCGGATAATGACCTCGTTTATTTGGTGGCAATAAATGATATTGTCCTTCCATGAGATGATATACTTCCACGCTGGCTTTACTAACTTCATAAATGCCATAGAAAGCAGGTTTGATCACTTGTTCATAAATCCAAAATTTCCCCTGCCAAGGTGTTTTATCTCTTTCTTCTGTGCCATTTCCTGATACAAATTCTAAAGCAATTAATGGGGCAATAAATTCTTGCCAAAGCACATAAGAACGTCGGACTTTACCATCTAATAATGGTGGCACATGAGGAACATAAAACCAATCGGGAGCTTCTGCACCTCGTTCTGGTGGTTCAGTTATCCGCCAATAAATACCGCTATCTTGACCTATAGCATATTGTCCATCAGCGTGGAGTTTTTGTAATACTGGGATGATAGATTGAGTTAGTAGAATGCTTTGTGGATGTTCCTGAAAATTCTTCACAAATTGTCCGTTAGATTCTGGTAGTTGAGTATGATCTGGGAGGCTGGTTTGTGTATAGGGAGGATCTGCGGTAAAGGTCATAATGTCCTCGTGTTTTATAAGGTTTATTGTAGGATGACAATGAACAAATTATAACAATAATTTAGAGGGTGTTTGAATTTACCTGAATTTACCTGAATTATCAGCGATGAAAGTCCTGAATTTACCTGAATTCTTGAATTACCAAAATAGGTAAGTAGGTTGGCGTTGAAAATTGTCGTTTTCTCTATATTATGTGAGGATTTTTACCCATTTTACCCCATTGTCTTGCACTTTTTTCCCATTTATAGACTTCAATCACTATTTGTACAAGGGTTTCAGCTTTAATCAGCAAGCCCTAAATAAATCAAAGAAAATGTACTTTTTAATACAGAACGTTCTTTCTATCAAGTATATGCTACTTAGCGAACATCAAGATATCGGCAATTACTGAGTCAGTAATGAGAAAAACAACTATGAATAGACGTGTCCGTCCTTTGTATCGTCTTTTAGCCCTGGCTATAGGTGCAATGGTTTTGGCAATTTTTGCCCCCACAGTTGTCCAAGCCGCAGATCCTGTAACACTGGAATCCTTAGATGCCACAACCAAGCAATTACAAGTTTCCATTGATACTACTTGGGTACTACTCACAGGCTTTTTAGTATTTTTCATGCAGACTGGTTTTTCCATGTTGGAGGCAGGTTTGCTGCGCCAAAGAGGTGTAGTTAATGCCCTATTAGAAAACTTTATTGATGCGGCTCTCACCATTATCATCTGGTGGGGTGTAGGCTTTGGCATCGCTTTTGGTACAAGTGCTGGCGGGTTTATTGGTACAGACACTTTTTTCTTAAGTCAATTACCAGTTGACGGTACTTTTACTAATAGTGGTGTACCAGGAATAGCTTCAGGACTGAATGCTTATACTTTGTTCTTCTTTCAGTTTGCCTTTGCAGCTACTGCCAGTACAATTACGACTGGGGCAATGGCTGGGAGAACGGACTTTATCGGTGATTTAATCTACAGTGCTGTCATGGCTGCGTTCAGCTATCCCGTGATTGTGCATTGGGTATGGAACTCCAGCGGCTGGTTAGCGAAAATAGGTTTTCATGATTTTGCCGGTAGTACAGTGGTTCATACCGTTGGTGGTTGGACAGCTTTAGTTGGTGCTTTTTTACTTGGTCCACGCCCTGGACGAACTCCTTGGGGGCAGATTCCTCCAGCCCATAACTTAGGTTTGGCAGCTTTGGGAACTATGATTCTCTGGTTTGGCTGGTATGGCTTTAACCCCGGTTCAACCCTCGGTACTGCTAATCCTGGCTTAATTGGTTTAATCACCCTGAATACGACCCTGGGGGCTGGCGCTGGGGCGTTAGCGGCAATGTTTTATCAATATAGTCGTTCACGTAAATGGGATTTAGTCTATTGTCTGAATGGTTCTTTGGCAGGTTTGGTGGGTATTACCGCTGGTTGTGCTTTCATAGCACCTTGGGCGGCGGTGGTGATTGGTTTAACTGGGGGAATTTTAGTAGTTTTAGGAATTGACATTATTGAATCATGCAAAATTGATGATCCTGCGGGAGCATTTGCTGTTCATGGTATTAATGGCATGATGGGTACACTTGCTGTTGGTTTTTTAGGTCAACCAGAACTGACTTTGAATAAAAAAGCTGGATTGTTATTAGGTGGTGGTTTTGATTTGCTGGGTGTGCAGATTTTGGGCGTAGTCGTAGTATCAGTTTTCACTATTGGTTTTGCCTTTTTAATGTTTACTGGACTCAATGCTATTGGTAGGCTGCGTGTTAATCCTGAAGCTGATCAGGTGGGGATTGATAACTATGAACATGGTGCAACTGTCTGGCCTGATATTTATGCTGTTGAGGAGTTTGTGGACCAAGAAAAAAGTTACTAGGACTTACGCACTGTACAAATTCACCATGATGTGCATGAACGAAAATCCATCGTTTCAGGCTTTTGGTGATTAACTTCTGCTCAATAGCGAGCGCTCAAAAATCATCAAAAAATCACGTTAAAATGCCCGAAACCCAT